>NZ_CP049740.1:2070000-2348096 GCF_011100465.1 Jeotgalibaca arthritidis | reverse complement strand
GACTAGATATAAAAAATAGCATATTATTATTTTATCTCGGAGGATTACCCAAGTCCGGCTGAAGGGAACGGTCTTGAAAACCGTCAGGCGTGTAAAAGCGTGCAAGGGTTCGAATCCCTTATCCTCCTTTATAACTTTTCTAAAAGTTATCTATTATTTTATTATCGCGGGGTGGAGCAGTTGGCAGCTCGTCGGGCTCATAACCCGAAGGTCGCAGGTTCAAGTCCTGCCCCCGCAATATTATAACGTTTGTTATGATGGCTATTTTATTAAATAGTAAGGCTTGGTAGCTCAGTTGGTAGAGCACTTGATTGAAGCTCAAGGTGTCGGCGGTTCGATTCCGTCCCAAGCCATTTTTATTTGCGGGTGTAGTTTAGTGGTAAAACTACAGCCTTCCAAGCTGTTGTCGGGAGTTCGATTCTCCTCACCCGCTTAAAAGAAAAGGGCCCGTTGGTCAAGCGGTTAAGACACCGCCCTTTCACGGCGGTAACACGGGTTCGAGTCCCGTACGGGTCATCTTAAGACTCTTTAAGCTATTTATCTTCCTATATTAAGGAAGATAGATAGCTTTTTTATTGTTTCTAACTCTAAAAAAACACACACTTCCTTTTTAAGGGAAGTGTGTGTTTAAAAAACCGGTAAGATAAAACTATAAATAAGTATAATGATAAAAATGACTAGTGAAATGTAGTTCGTCTTATTGAGCTGCTTTCTAATCTGAGTTAAAAATAGGGGGCAGAGTGTTGCTATAAGAAACAATCCAAATATAACAACGATAATAATGGATACTTTATTAATTAAAAGGACGACTACAGCTAGCATGCTACCAACTAGAAACAAACCAGCTATAATGGGTTTGAATTTTAAATACATAAATCGTGAAAAGTGATTTGGGGCTTGATCAATCTGTAGCATTTTCCTTTGCTGAACAACGATAAGAATGCTCACAAAGCATAAGACTGGCAATAAGTAAGTAACGATTGTAGCTGAAATAAATTGAGCTTGGAAGTAAAAAGCTAATAAGTTTAAGATAAGTCCTTTGAAAAAGAGCTGAAGAACATAGTAAAATTCTGTTTGTTCTAAGCTTATTAATGGTTGATGCGCAATGTAAATAAATAGGCTATAGAGCAATAGTAGAGACACTGCTAACCAATTTACTGAAACTAGGATTAAAAGCAGTATAACAACGCTTATTACACCTAAAAGATGTCTTAATAAGGAAGGGTTAATCATTTTCCCTTGTTGTTTTTTAATAAGATACTTTTCTTGTAACCCAATGGCTAGTAAAAAAGAATAAAGTAAGAAAAATGGGTAAAGCTGAAAGGAATTTGCTTTTGCCCCTAGAATAGATCCAATCCCAATAGAAGCGAATGGCAGTAAGAGCCATGCTAGAAATGTATTGTTGAGATAGTTTAATAGATTTGTTTTGAGACTGTTCATTTTGTTCCTCCTCTGTTTTGAAGGCATATACTCCTTAATCATAGAAAAAGTACAACATGATGTCAAGAAAGACTTACTTCTAACCAAATATTTACTTGCATTTTAACCTATAAAAGCGTATAGTTTAGCTGTTGCTCTTTTAAGGCTGAAAGCAATATCCCGATAGGATCCAATGAATGGATTTGCCTTGTAACCAAAGAAAATGGGGGAAATGAAAATGGTAGAAAAAAAATTATTTACATCGGAATCTGTAACGGAAGGACATCCAGATAAGATTGCAGATCAAATTAGTGATGCAATTTTAGATGAATTGTTAAAGCAAGATCCTAACGCACGTGTGGCATGTGAAACAATCGTCACAACTGGTTTAGTAATGGTGTTTGGTGAAATTACAACATCTGCTTATGTTAACATTCAACAAGTTGTTCGTGATACAGTAACAGAAATCGGTTATACACGTGGTAAATATGGCTTTGATGCAGAAAACTTAGCTGTAATGGTTTCTTTAGATGAACAATCTGATGATATTGCATTAGGGGTTGATCATTCTCTAGAGACACGTGATGATGAATCTAGTGAATCAACAGGAGCAGGGGACCAAGGGCTTATGTTTGGTTTTGCTATTAACGAAACAGAAGAGTTAATGCCATTGCCAATTAGTTTAAGTCATCGCTTAACAAATCAACTTGCTAAGGTTCGTAAAGATGGGACATTAGATTATTTACGCCCAGATGGTAAGGCGCAGGTAACGGTTGAATATGATGATAATGGTAAAGCTGTTCGAGTTGATACTGTTGTCTTAAGTACACAACATGATGAGTTTGTAACCTATGAAACCCTTCAAGAAGATATTATGAGACATGTTGTTAAAGAAGTGATTTCTTCTGATTTACTTGATGAACAAACAAAATATTATATCAATCCAACAGGTCGTTTTGTAACAGGAGGACCGAAAGGCGACTCTGGTTTAACAGGTCGTAAGATTATCGTTGATACCTATGGTGGTTATGCGCGTCACGGTGGTGGAGCATTTTCAGGTAAGGATGCTACGAAAGTAGACCGTTCAGCAAGTTATGCAGCGCGTTATATCGCTAAAAATATTGTAGCAGCTGAAATTGCTGATAAATGCGAAATTCAATTAGCATATGCGATTGGTGTTGCAGAACCTGTTTCAATTTCGGTTGATACGTTTGGAACTGCAAAAGTGTCTGAAGAACGCATTATCGAAGTTGTGAGAGAACTCTTTACATTGACACCAGATGGCATCATTGAAATGCTTGATTTGAAACGTCCAATCTTCCGTAAAACAGCTAGTTACGGTCACTTCGGCCGCGACGATCAAGATTTTACTTGGGAACGTACAGATAAAGTAGCTATTCTAAAAGAGAAATTACTTTAATATGAAAACCAAAATTGACTGAAAAAAGTCGATTTTGGTTTTTTATTTTTTACCTTAAAGTTGCTAATTTAACAATTTATTGAAAAAACACTTATAAATGGGTGTTTTTTCTAAATGAAATCGGTCACAACTTACATTTAAGAAATTTAGAATATCGTTAAATAATGACTATATAGAGAGATATGGTAAAAATACCACACTTTGAGTCAATGAAAGCGTTAAAGAAAACATAAGTGGTCATGGTTATGAAAGCGGTTATTCATTATAATAATTGTAATAGCCGAGAAGGGGGATTGCATGTTTGAAGAACAAGAAAGCGCTGTAGTCGCAGCCACTCGAATGAGAGGCATTACCTACTCCTTAGATTTCCATACGCATAAAGAATATGAGTTGGTCTTATTACATGGTGGTAACTGTCGTTTCTTAGTGGGCAATCAATTTTTTTACTTGCAGCCTGGACAGCTTTTAATGCTAGATGGTATGACGATTCATAAAGCATACGTTTCTGGTGATCCCCAAGATTATGAACGAAGCGTTTTACGTTTTGATTCAGATTGGATTCGTCCGCTATTACAAGATATAAATTTAGAACGATTATTAAACCTGTTTGAAGAGAATAGTAGCGGTTTAATTCGGATTTTTAAGAAACGAGATGAAGCAATCATCGAGAATATGATTGGTGAAATCGCAACTTTAGTCGACTTAGAGGAAAATAGATTGAATGAAGCACGTTTGAAATTAGCGGTTGTTCAGTTGCTGATTCACATCTCTATTTCTACCGATTATATTATCCGTAAAGACCAAGGTTTTCGAGATGAGAAAACGGAAATCGCCGAAAAAGTATCTAATTTCTTGTTTAAGAATTATCATCGTTCTATTTCAATCGACGACGTATCTCAAGCGGTTAATATAAGTAAGTCTTATATGTCTCATGTCTTTAAAGAAGTAACTGGACATACGATTATGACATACTTGATGCAGTATCGTTTGTCGAAGGCGCGTAGTCAAATTACTCAGGAGCCAAATCAACTAATCAAAGTGATTTCTCAAGAGAATGGCTTTGAGAGTGAAGCTCATTTCAGCCGATTTTTTAAGAAAAACATTGGCCTTTCACCTAGTCAGTACAAAAAACAATATTATCAATTTATTAGTGGAGGAGAATTTAAATGACAGAAAAAGTTAAATTAGGAATTATTGGATATGGTGCAGAAGGTGGCATGTACGCTAGCTTCTTTGCTCAAAAGGATGAGCGTTTAAATGAAGATCTGATTGAATTAGCAGCGATTTGTGATATTGATCCAGCTAAACGTGAGAAAATTGCTAAAGACTTCCCAGGTTTACCTGTTTTTGATAACTATTTAGACTTATTAGATTCAGGCGTTGTTAATGCGATTGTCACAACTGTTCCTCACTATGATCACGTTGTTATGGGGATTGACGCTTTAAAACGTGGCATTCATTTACTAGGGGAAAAACCAGCTGGTGTTTATACAAAAGAAGTAGAACGCTTAATTGAAGCTTCAGAAGAATACTCAGACACAACGTTTGCGATTTTCTTTAACCAACGTACAAATCCATTATACCGTCGCGTAAAAGAATTGATGGATAATAAGGAAATTGGTGATTTACAACGTGCTACATGGATTATCACAACATGGTGGAGACCACAAGGCTACTACAACCAAAGTGACTGGCGTGCAACTTGGGGTGGAGAAGGCGGCGGTGTTCTCGTTAACCAAGCACCTCACCAATTAGACCTTTTACAATGGATTTGTGGAAAACCAGAAAAGGTAACTGCTAAACTACAATATGGTGCTGGACGTAATATTATTGTTGAAAATGAAGTCAATGCATTACTTGATTTTGGTAATGGTGCAACAGGTTCATTTATTACATGTACGAATGATATGATCGGAACAGACCGTTTTGAAATTTTCGGTACAAAAGGAAAAATCGTTGTTGAAGATTCTAAAAAATTAATCATTAAAAAACTTGTTAATCCAGAACAAGAAATTTCTGAAAAAATGGACATGGCTGATGTTGTGAAATTATTCATGGGTCAAATGAATATGTCTGATTATGTGGAAGAAACAGTTGAAGAATTTGAAATGGTTATGGGACAACAACATATTGATGTTCTAAATAACTTTGCTAACCATATTGTTAAGGGTGAGGCATTGTTAGCACCTGGTGCAGAAGGAATTAACGGTGTTCGTTTAGCGAATGCGATGCATTTATCTGATTGGTTAGATAAAGAAGTAGACTACAACCATGATCATAATCTTTATTTAGAAGAATTAAACAAACGTATTACTGAAGAAGGAAAATTTAGCACAAAAGCATAAGAGGAGGATTTTTTAATGGCTAAAATTGGTGTACAAGGTTCAACAGTTAAACAACAGTTTCAAGAACTAGGCGTTTACGAAACGATGAAAAAACTATCTGAGATTGGTTATAAATCAGTAGAAATCTCACAAATTGAGACTTCTCCAGAAAATATTGAAGCAATTAAAAAAGCGTGTCAAGACTTTGACATGGAAGTAGCTGCTATGAGTGCGTCTCTAGAACCACAAGTAAAAGATGGCGAATCATTGACTACTCATTACGATAAAATTGTTGCCGATTGTAAGGCTGTAAATGCTGACTTATTGCGCATTGGAATGCTACCTATTCCAGCAATGGCTAGCTTAGACTTAGTTTTAGAATTCTGTGAAAAAGTAAATGACGTTACTCAAAAATTAAAAGAGGACGGTATTACACTTTACTATCACAACCATCATGTTGAATTCCGTAAGTATGACGGTAAATTCTTATTAGATATTATTCGCGAAAAAGCGCCTCTACTAGGATTCGAACTAGATGTTCACTGGATTCAACGTGGGGGAGCAAACCCACTTGAAGTGATTCGTGACTACAATGGTAAAGTTGAATTAATTCACTTGAAAGATTACCGTGTTGGTGAACTTCCTCAAGAAGCAGTAGATGCTTTATTTGAAGGTGATGCAAGCAAATTTATGGACAGCTTTAACAACTTGATTGAATTTGCAGAACTTGGAACAGGTTCATTACCACTAAAAGAAATTATTGAAGAATCATTATCATCAGGTGTACGCTACTTATTAGTAGAACAAGATGATACATATGGTGTTGATCCTTTCGAAAGCTTGAAAGTATCCTATGACCATTTAGTTGAGTTAGGCTATTCACACCTATTCTAAACCATAAACAATCAGCTCTACTCATTGAGTAGGGCTGATTTTCTATTTTTTCTTTTCAATAGCAACCACAAAGGGTGGCTGATTTTTTTGATTAATAAAGCCATACTGTAAGACCGCATAGTCTTTTTGATCGAGACTACTTAAGTAGCCAAGAAGGGCATCTTTTTCTTCTTGCCCTGTTGGATGCCCACTGTAAACCACGATAACGACCAAGGCCCCTATTCTTAAATGGGGGATGAGTTGTTTAATGCTTTCTATCGTAGATTCCTTTAGTGTCGTGATTGACTTGTCACCACCAGGCAGGTAGCCTAAATTGTAAATAGCAGCACTAACTTGTTTTTGACTAGGTAAATAGTCTCCAATAAACTGGTGTCCAACTTGATGTAAATGAACCTGCTGGCTTAGCCCAGTTAACAATAATTTCTCGGATGTCTTTTGAATGGCTTGTTCTTGAATATCAAAGCCAATGACACTGCCATTTGGACCAACTAAACTTGCCAGCAGAATAGTATCGTGACCATTTCCCACCGTAGCATCAATTACTAAGTCACCTGCAATAACACATTCTTTTAAAAGGGAATGGCTATAATCAAGAGCTTTTTTAAGCATGTTATGACCTCCTTTTTTTAAAATAGTATAACACAGTGTTGACTAAGGACAAAAAGCGAAAGTATGTTTATTACAGTTTGGTTACTTTTATAACAATTTGTGAAAAAAGAAAAAAGAGAGTTAAAAACCCTCTATAATGGAACTATCTGAAATGCTTTAAAATTCGATAGGAGTGGTTTACTTGAATATTTCTAGAAAACAGTTGCATACCATCAAACAAGCAAAAAACATACAAGATAAAATCCTTTCTTCTACAGAACAAATGAAAAAGGGCTTTGCTTTAATGGGAGCTTCTGTACTTGTTTCTACTATTGCTGCGCCTATCCAAGCGAATGCCAAGGAAAATGATTCAGCCAACCAAACGACAACCAAAACATACTCTGATAATGCATTTTTAAATACGATTATTCCATCGGCTTCAAGTATTGCAGCCAAGAATGACCTGTATGCATCGGTAATGTTGGCACAAGCAATCCTTGAAAGTGGATGGGGAACAAGTTCATTAGCCTCAGAACCAAATTATAATTTATTTGGAATTAAAGGAAATTATAACGGTCAGACCGTTGAAATGAGCACCTTAGAAGATAAGGGAAATCAAAATTATTATGAGATAAAAGCTGAATTTCGTAAGTATCCGTCATATGCGGAATCTCTTGAAGATTATGCTGGTTTAATTAAAAATGGTACAAGTTGGGATTCAAATTATTATAGTGGTGCATGGAAATCGAATGCATCAACCTATGAAGATGCGACAGCTTATTTAACAGGACGCTATGCGACAGACAGTGCCTATAATACGAAGTTAAATCGTATTATTGAAGCACATGGATTAGCTGAATATGACTCACCAACAACAGCAACACCAACAACACCAGCAACACCAACAACGCCTAAACCAGCTGAACCTGCTGGTCAAACAGGCACAAGCTATACGGTTAAATCTGGTGATACCTTGTATCGCATTGCCTTAAGTAATGGGACTACTGTTGCTAATCTAACAAAATGGAATAGTTTAAAATCAGAAAGTATTTACCCAGGTATGACACTCATCGTATCTAAAACGACTAGCCAGCCCGTTGAAACAGCACCAACAACTCCAACGGTAACTAATCCAGCTGTTAACACTAGCTCTTATACTGTCAAATCTGGTGATACGCTGTGGTCAATTAGTCAGAAGTATAAGGTGACTATTGCTCAAGTAAAATCTTGGAATAATTTGAAAACCGACTTTTTACAAGTTGGTCAGAAGTTAGTAGTTTCGACTTCAACAACACAAACAGGTCAAACAAATACAGGAAATACGACAACACCTAGTCAGACAGTGACTACACCAACGGCTAAAACAATTACCGTTGTTAATGGTGACACCTTATACAAGATTGCGACTAAAGCAGGTATGAGTTTAGCAGAGCTTAAGTCAGTGAATAATCTGACGTCAGATGTGATTTACCCAGGTCAAATTTTATATACAACAAAAGAAACAAGCACAGTTGTTAAAGAACAACCTGTTCAACAAACTAAACCTAATCCGTCTGTATCTACGAAAACAATCACCGTCAAATCTGGTGACACACTGTATCGTTTAGCAACAAGCGCTGGTTTATCATTAGCTGAATTTAAGTCTATTAACAACTTGAAATCAGATATGATTTATCCAGGTCAAGTGTTAGTAACATCAAAAACAACAGTCGTTGTAAAAGAGCAAGAAAAACCCGCTCAAACAACACCTGTAACGAACCAATCAACTTATACCGTTCAAAAGGGTGATACCTTATATGCAATTGCAACTAAAGCAGGCGCATCTGTTTCTCAAATAAGAGAATGGAATAAATTGGCTTCCGATTTAATTTTTGTCGGTCAGTCATTAACGCTGGTGGGGAAAACAGCAGTAGTTGAACCAACCCAGACAATTGCTCCATCAGGTAGTTATGAAGTGAAGCGTGGCGACACACTTTACTCCATTGCTAAAAGTAATGGTATTAGTTTAACGCGTTTACTGGAAATAAATGATGTCAACTCATCAACGATCTATCCCGGTCAACTATTGAAAGTAAAGTAAGTCTTGAAAAAAGCCTATATATTTGATAAAATACGGTAAATAAATTGAAAAACGTTGAGAAGGATTAGTAGGCTAGATGAATCAATAGCGAGTGCATGGTTGGTGGAAATGCATGATTCAAATATCTGAACTCACCTTTTAGTTGTTATACTGAATATAGTAAGTATGACCGGTTCACCTCGTTAACGGTATGAGAAGAGAATGATTGTTCATTCTAATTAATAGGTGGTACCACGATAAAATCGTCCTATAGATTTCCCAAGGGGATTTCTATAGGCTTTTTTATTTTCTCAACGTTTTTACTATGTTTATAAAAAGGAGCAAAGAAAAATGTCTTACAATCATCAAGAGATTGAGAAAAAATGGCAAAAGTATTGGGATAAAAACCAATCATTCAAAACAGAAAAAGGAACAGAAAAACCTAAATATTACATTCTAGATATGTTCCCTTATCCATCTGGACAAGGCTTGCACGTGGGCCATCCGGAAGGCTATACAGCTACTGATATTTTAGCGCGTATGAAACGTTCACAAGGCTATAATGTCTTGCACCCAATGGGATGGGATGCGTTTGGTTTGCCTGCAGAGCAATATGCCCTTGATACAGGAAATGATCCTGCTGAATTTACAGCTCATAATATTAAGACATTTAAACGTCAAATTAAATCACTTGGATTCAGTTACGATTGGACAAGAGAAATTAATACAACAGACCCATCTTACTACAAATGGACCCAATGGATTTTTACAAAGCTATACGAAAAAGGTCTTGCTTACGAGGCAGAAGTATCCGTTAACTGGTGTCCAGCTTTAGGAACTGTTTTGGCGAATGAAGAAGTCGTTGATGGTGTGAGTGAACGTGGTGGACATCCTGTTTATAGAAAGCCAATGCGTCAATGGATGTTGAAAATTACTGCTTATGCAGAACGTTTGATTGATGATCTAGAATTAGTTGACTGGCCTGACAGTATTAAAGAAATGCAACGTAACTGGATTGGCCGTTCTGAAGGATCAAATGTGACATTTGATATTAAAGGAACTGATAAAAACTTTACCGTCTTTACGACTCGCCCAGATACTTTGTTCGGCGCAACTTACACAGTTATGGCACCAGAATTACCATTAGTTCAAGAGATTGTATCTGATGAGCAACGTGAAGCTGTTCAAGCTTATATTGATTCAGTTGCTTTGAAGAGTGATCTAGAGCGTACAGAACTTTCAAAAGATAAAACAGGTGTCTTTACGGGTGCGTATGCGATTAACCCAGTAAATGGCAAAGAGATTCCGATTTGGATTTCTGACTATGTTCTGTCTACATACGGAACAGGTGCGATTATGGCAGTTCCTGCTCATGATACACGCGACTATGAATTTGCTAAAAAGTTTGAGCTTGAAATTATTCCTGTCCTTGAAGGCGGCAATGTTGAAGAAGAAGCCTTCACTGGAGACGGAAACCACATCAATTCTGACTTCCTAGATGGCTTGGATAAAGCAACTGCAATTCAAACTATGAATGAATGGTTGACTGAGCACAAGGTCGGCGAAACGGTTATTTCTTATCGTCTACGTGACTGGTTGTTCTCACGTCAACGCTATTGGGGAGAGCCAATTCCAGTTATTCACTGGGAAGATGGTACGTCAACAACAGTTCCAGAAGATGAACTGCCTTTGTTGTTGCCTAAAACAGATAAAATCCATCCGAGTGGAACAGGTGAATCGCCACTTGCTAACATCGATGAGTGGGTGAATGTTGTTGATCCTGTTACAGGGATGAAAGGACGACGTGAAACCAATACCATGCCACAGTGGGCAGGTAGTTCATGGTACTTCTTGCGCTTTATGGATGCTCATAACAGCAATGCCATTGCAAGTGAAGAAGCGATGTCATATTGGCAAAATGTTGACTTGTATATTGGTGGTGCAGAACATGCTGTTCTTCACTTGCTATATGCGCGCTTCTGGCATAAATTCCTTTATGATATCGGTGTTGTTAAAACGAAAGAACCATTCCAAAAACTATTTAACCAAGGTATGATTCTAGGCGAAAATAACGAAAAAATGTCTAAATCAAAAGGCAATGTTGTTAACCCAGATGATATCGTTTCTGAGTTTGGTGCAGATACGCTAAGGCTTTACGAAATGTTTATGGGTCCTTTGGATGCAAGTACGGCTTGGAGTGAAAAAGGAATTGAAGCAAGCCGTCGCTTCCTTGATCGTGTATGGCGCTTGTTTATTGATGATAATGGTCAATTGCGCGACCGTATCACAAAAGTAAACACAGGTGAACTAGACAAGGTTTATCACCAAACAGTTAAGAAAGTAACAGAAGACTACGAACAACTACACTTCAACACAGCTATTTCACAAATGATGATTTTTGTTAACGAAGCTAACAAAGCAAAAGCTTTGCCAGTGGAATATGTTAAAGGATTTGTTCAATTGGTTGCGCCAATTGCGCCTCACTTGGCAGAAGAAATTTGGGAAAAACTAGGCTCTGCAGAAGGTATTAGTTATGTTGCATGGCCAAGTTATGACGAAACATACCTTGTCGAAGATGAAGTAGAAGTCATTTTCCAAGTCAATGGTAAGTTGAAATCACGTGCCAAAGTATCTGCTTCTCTATCAAAAGATGAGTTAGCTGATGTGGCGATGCAAGATGAGAAAATTAAAGAAGAAATTGAAGGTAAAACAATCCGTAAAGTGATTGCAGTTCCTGGTAAATTGGTTAATATTGTTGCCAACTAATATGTTTTAATCAAAAAGGATTGAGCCGAGACGCTCAATCCTTTTTGATATAGCGGAAACTAGTCGATACAGCCTTCAAAATACGGCTGTATCTTACATGTTAACCCCTAAATGTAAGATACAGCTCCTTTATTCCGTTTGTATCGACATTTATTTAATAATTAAAGTTTGTCCGACGCGAATCAAGTTTGGATTGGAAATTTGGTTGGCTGTTACAAGCTGTTGGACGGTTGTTCCAAACTGTCGCGCAATCTTGTAGAGTGTGTCGCCACTTTTAACGGTATAAGTTGTTGTTGAAGTCGTTGGTTGACTTGCAGTTAATTTAAGTACCTGACCAACTCTAATTAAGTTCGGGTTAGCGATAGCATTAAGTCTAACCAATTCCTGAACAGTCGTATGGTAACGACTGGCAATGGCATATAAGGTATCGCCAGCTTTAACTGTGTAGGTAAGAGTAGCTGGTGGAGGTGTTTGTGGCTGATTCGATGGGATAGCAAGAATTTGACCTACTCGAATGAGATTTGGATTGCTGATGTTGTTTAATTGAACTAACTGTTGAATGGTTGTTTGATAGCGAGCTGCAATAGCGTAGAGGGTATCTCCGGCTTTAACGGTATAAGTTGTTGTTGATCCTGTGTTTGGAAGTGATTCAAGACCTAATAGTTGAGAAAGGGTCACGAAGCGATAGCCCATATTCTTTAAGGAAGGAATAATTTTTTCTAAAGCTGCTGGTGTACCACTTGCGCCAGCGCCAGTATGCATTAGAATGATAGAAGAAGGTGTCATTTGATCTAAAATACGATTAGTAATGGTCGTTGAGGAATTGCCGGTCCAATCGAGAGAGTCGATGGTCCAATGAACGGTATAAGTATAACCAGCATTCCCAACGGTTTGAAGAACAAGTGAATTGGTTGATCCGAATGGTGCGCGGAAAAAAGGCTTGGTTGATTGACCCGTTTGAGTTAAAACAACTTGCTCAGTTTGTGAGAGTTGGTCTCTCATTTGGGCAGCGGTCAAAGTTGTGAAGTCTGGATGGTTAAAGGAGTGGTTTCCAATATCATGTCCTTGATTCACGGCTCGTTTGACAACAGTAGGGTGGTTTTTCGCACCAGAACCGGTCAGAAAGAAAGTCGCTTTAATTTGGTGTTTAGCAAGAATATCAAGGATTTTATTGAAATTAGTACCATCAGAACCATCATCAAAGGTAAGTGCAACTATTTTGGAGGTTGATGGTCCTTTCGAAATGAATTGGGAAGTAGCAGCTGAGGCACTAGGGGTTAAAAATAGAAGGGTCATTGTGAGAGCGAGCAGGAGGGTGACTAAGCGTCGTTTTGTCGCTTTTTTGTGAGTCATCATGATAATCCCTCTTTCTATATGAATGACAATAATCACTAGCCACAAGTAATAAAGGGGTCTTTTCTTACTTTTATTATATCATTTTTTATCAATAATGAACAGATTTTTAGTTTCCGTTCTATAAAACCAAGATGGAAATATTAGCAAAGGAAAGCTATAATAGATAAAGGTCAAAAAGACATCTAATGAAAAAACAGGCAGAGGTTGAATAATATGCAAAATTATAAAACAAGAGCTGAGCGTAAGCGAGCTGAAAGGCTAAAGGAAGAAGAGCCTATTGAAATTGAAGAAGATTTACAACAAACGATTCAGTTTGACCAACCATTATTAGTTGATGAACTAGAAGAAGTTATTCGTAGCGACTCCGAAGAAAAAATGGTTGAAGGAACATTTTGGATGACTTTCGGAAGCATTTTTTCGCGTCTTTTAGGAGCGCTCTATATTATTCCATGGACTGCTATGATGGGAGCCGGATCACAAGTTGGAAACGCCTTGTTTTCGGTTGGTTATGCACCATATCAATTGTTCCTATCAATTGGTACAGCTGGTTTTCCCTCAGCAATGTCTAAGCAAATCGCTGAATTCAATGCTAAGAAGCAATATAAAGCAGGACAAGATCTCTTCAAAAAGAGCTTACTCTTTATGCTTTTAACGGGATTAGCGAGCAGTGTTGTGATGTACATATTAGCGCCATTTATTGCTGCTAATAGTCCAATTGCATCTTTAGCGGATAAAACCTTAGTAATTCGATCTTTAGCGCCGGCATTGCTAATCGTACCAGTGATGAGTTTAATCAGAGGGTATTTTCAAGGTTATCAGGATATGATTCCTTCAGCGATTACACAAGTCGTTGAACAAATTATTCGTGTTGCTTATATGTTATTAGCAACCTTTGTTGTCATGAAAGTATTAGACGGAAGAGTTGCAACTGCTGTTGCTCACTCCACTTTTGCTGCTTTCGTAGGAGCCTTTGCATCTCTTATTATGTTGATTTGGTACTACCAACGACATATGAAAAAATATAGGAAGCTGTTGGCCGCTGATCAATCAACCGTTAGCATTGACATTACGAGTGCCATTAAAAAAATGGTGGCTGAGTCGATTCCATTTATTGTCGTTGGTTCCGGGATTACTTTTGGCAAGTTTATTGATCAATTCACCTTTGAACCGATTATGCTTCGTTTAACGGATTACGATAAAGATGTCATCGGTGAGTTATTTAGTTTATTTAGCTTTAACGCTGATAAATTAATTATGATTATTATCTCTCTAGCAGTAGGGATGTCAGCAACATCGATTCCTTTGTTAGTTGAGAATTTTATCAAGCAAGACTTTAAGCAACTTAGAAAACAAATTGAGCAGATTTCAAAATTATTTTTCTTTGTTATGCTGCCAGCAGCCTTTGGAATGATGGTCGTATCACGACCTATTTTTTCTGTATTCTATGGGTCATCGGAATATAATGCACTCGGCTCACAGCTATTAATGATCGCTTGTGTAATGAGTATTGTTTTAGGAGCCTTTACGATTGTAGCATCTATTTTGCAATCATTTGGTGACCATTTATCAGCCATTATTTATCTAGGCGTTGGTCTACTTGTGAAGCTAGTTGTTCAGTATCCCTTTATCTATTTTTTTCAGACGGCGGGAACGCTATATGCGACAACTCTAGGCTTTTTAGTCACAACAGTGCTGTGTACGTGGAAAATTCATAAGCTTGTCCAACTAGAGTGGGATGAAACGCTACGAAGTATTGGTCTAATGGCCTTGATAACAGGCTGGATGACCGCAGTTGCTCACATTGTATTACGTCTATCTAGCTTATTTTTATCAACTGATAGAAGGGGAACAGCCTTTGTGATTGTCGTTTTAGTTGCTGGTTTTGGTGGCTTTGTTTATATTTATTTAGCTTTAAAAACAAAGATAGCAGACGAGGTATTAGGAGAACGTGTGGCAGGTTTGCGTAGGAAATTAAAGATATCATAAGGAGCGATCATGTGAGATTAGATAAATTTTTATCTCATACGGGATTTGGATCACGTAAAGAAGTAAAAGTCTTATTGAAACAGAAAAAAGTAGTGGTTAATGATAAAGTGGCCTCTAAGGGTGAGATGAAAGTTGATCTTAACCAAGACCAAGTCGTGGTTAATGGCGAACGTATTCAGTACCAAGAGTTCCACTATTTGATGTTACACAAGCCAGCAGGTGTACTGAGTGCAACTGAAGATATGAAGCAAAAAACAGTCATTGATTTACTATCAGAAGAGTATCAGCACCTTAATTTGTTTCCTGTTGGTCGACTAGATAAAGACACAGAAGGATTGTTGCTCTTAACAAATGATGGCGAGCTGGCTCACTTTCTACTATCACCAAAAAAAGAAGTAGCTAAACGCTATTATGCACGAGTTGCTGGCATTATGGATGAAGCTGATTGTGAGGCCTTTAAAAATCGTATCGTTTTGGAAGACGGTTTTGAATGTCTGCCCGGAGAACTTGAAATCAAGTCAGTGGATGAAGAGAAACAAGAATCTGAAGTGTTTATTACCATTAAAGAAGGTAAATTCCATCAAGTTAAGCGAATGGTCAAAGCGAGTGGTAAGGAAGTCACTTATCTGAAACGTTTAACCATGGGGAGTTTAGTACTAGATCCCAAGCTTCAATTAGCAGAGTACCGTTATTTAACTGAATCTGAATTAGCAGATTTAAAAGCGTATTTGCCAAATAAATAAGTGGAAATGCTGAATCAATCAGTAAAAAATGATAAGATAGAAGAATAGTGCTCCTAATGGGAGATAGAAGTTTAAAAAGGACGTGTTTTTATGGAAATCAATTGGAAAAGTGAAGTTGAAAAAAGAAAACAAGATATTCTTGATGATTTATTTACAATTTTAAGAATTGATAGTGTTAGAGACGATGCGAAAGCAACAGCAGAAATGCCTGTTGGTCCAGGACCGAAAGAAGCATTAGAAGCGTTCTTAGCAATTGGTGAACGTGATGGTTTCCTAACTAAAAACGTTGGAAACTTAGCAGGACATATTGAATACGGAGAAGGCGAAGAATTGATGGGTGTCTTTGGACACGTTGACGTTGTACCAACTGGTAGCGGCTGGGACACAGATCCGTTTGAGCCTGTTATTAAAGACGACCGCATTTATGCACGTGGATCAAGTGATGATAAAGGCCCATCTATGGCAGGTTACTATGCCATTAAGATTATTCGTGATTTAGGACTACCTATTTCCAAACGTATTCGTATGATTATCGGAACTGACGAAGAGAGCAGTTGGAAATGTATGGACCACTACTTAGCTCATGAAGAAACACCTGACTTTGGCTTTTCACCAGATGCGGATTTCCCAATTATTAACGGTGAAAAAGGAAACCAATCCCTTTATATCCAATTCCGTGGAGACAATAAAGGTGGTAAAAACCAATTGTTGAGTTTTGATGCAGGTTTGCGTGAAAACATGGTTCCTCAAGATGCGACTGCAGTCTTTACAAGTGAAGAAGCTGACGTTATCGAAAAAGCATTCTTTGAATTTGTTGAAAACAATCCTGTGACAGGAAATATTCATGTTGTAAATGAACAAGTAACGATTGAGTTAGTTGGTAAATCATCACATGGTATGAACCCAGCTGGCGGGATCAACGCAGGAACGTACTTAGCTGTTTTCTTAAATCACTATCAATTTGGTGGAGACGCTGCTAAATTCCTACAATTGATTACAGACTACATTCACTTGGAACATACAGCTGAAAAATTAGGCTTAGCTCATACAGATGAAGTTATGGGTGAATTAACCATGAATGCGGGTATCTTTACCTTTACACCAGAAAAAGGCGGCAATATCGCCTTAAATTTCCGTTACCCAACAGGTGTAACAGCAGAAGGATTAGAAATTAAAACAGAAGCTGCTTTAAGCGAATTTGGCATTACTATTGCTAAGAGTGCCGGTAAATTACCTCACTATGTTCCAGCAGATGATCCATTGGTAAAAACACTATTGGACGTTTACGAAAAACATACAGGTCTAAAAGGGCATGAACGCTCAATTGGTGGCGGAACTTACGGCCGATTGCTAGAGCGTGGCGTTGCATACGGAGCATTGTTCCCAGACAGCATTGACACAATGCACCAAGCAAACGAGTTCCTAGCATTAGATGACTTGTTTAGAGCAACTGCTATTTACGCAGATGCGATTTATCAGTTGATTAAATAACTCTTAAGTAAAAAGAAAAAAACGGAGACACGCGTTTTTAATAAGCGTTTGTCTCCTTTTTTTTGATGGCGTAACTTCATAAAAATAAAATGTGTCTAAATCATAAACAATTCTTTTTTAGTTTGATTTAAAACGATCTAATAGCTATTTTTATAGTTTAAACTGGATTACAATCATTTTAAAAAGGGGTTATCAACTGTGTCAGCGGAGTTAATAAGTGAAGCCTTCAGAGATGTGATTCAGATTGCCTTTAATATGGTATTTCCATATATTGCTCTCGTGTTGAGTTCAGAGGTTTTTGTTGTTTCTGGCGTTAATATGTTTAAAGTCACACAAGAAAAAGATTATTTTAAAATGATCGGAAAACTCATATTACTGGTATTATCTTTGCTTTTGTTTTATTGGGGAATTAATAATACATCATTCGATGCTACTATAATTGTGTACACTTCAATTGCTATTGGAGTACTAAAAGGGCTGGTTACGATAACGAAGTAAATTTATCTGTTATCACGTGTTTTATTGTAACCATTGTAGTAGGAATTATAAGTTTTGATTAGATTCCGTTCAAGTTCATTTAGTGAGGAGAAAATATTTACATATAGAGGTATGATTTTAATTTCAAATTGATTACTACTACCTCTACCAACAAATTCAACCAATATTCACACATATTTGCATAAATGAAAGAAAGATGCTATAATATATCTCATATGAAAGATATCAATACACGAGATTTTTGTTTTTTTGAGGAAGTTTATTCACACTGGCGTAGCTATGGAGCTACAAGGATGTATTAGAGGTTAGGGAATACATCGTTTAAATGAGAAATAATTAAAAATGAAGTAATAGTTTTGCCCCACTTTAAATATTGAATATTGATTAGTTAGATAGCCTTCTCTAGTTTACTAGAGAGGGCTATCGTTCATTTTATGGACACAACTGTTACTAAGAGATAACATCTTGAACTATTCGTTTTGCTAAAAAATGCACAAAAAATTCAAGATATTGATTTTTAAAGATGATTTATTTATAAACTATCATCAAATTACTTATTAAAACAATAAATGATTGTCACGAAAAACTCAATGAACCACTTGTTTCATCTTACTATCTGAAACAAAGTTGTCATATTTCTAATACAGACGAATAGCCTTTTAAATGATATACTCATTGTGGTATTAAACGAAAAAGGAGAGTCTTTGTTGAAAAAAAGATATTTTGCATTAGCATCTAGCCTATTACTGTTATCTTCATTCGGAATGTATACTGATGTTCAAGCCCATAGTTTAGATGACTTAAATCGCGAAAAACAAGAACTTGAAGAAGAAACAGAAAGTGTTGAAGAAGAAATTAATAAAAAAGAGTCATCTATTGTTGAACTCGAGAAGGAAAAAGATGACCTTCAAGCAAATATTGAAGAGTTGCAAAAGAATATTGATCTCCTAATGAAGCAGTTAGAAGAACAAGAACAAAAGCTCATTAATATAGAATATAAAATAGTGTCATTGGTTGAACGGATTGAAGAGTTAGAAGTTGTTATTGAACAACGAACAGCAAAATTAAATAACCAAGCTCGTCTGATTCAAACAGAAGCAAACTTGACTGATTTTGTTACGATTGTTGCCAGTGCAGAGTCTTTCACTGATTTGATCGGGAAAGTAGGTACAGTTAATCGTTTGATTACTGCTAACAAGGAGATCGTTCAGCAACAAGAAAATGATAAGTTAGAAGTTGAAGAATCGAAAGAAAAAGTAGAAGCAGAAAAAGTAGCTGCTCAAACTTTAAAACAAGAGATTACAATTTCAAAGAATAATGTCGTTGCTCAACAAGATGAATTAAATGTTGAGATTTCTAAAATCCTTGATAATGTTGCGTTAACTGAATCAGAAAAACAAGGATTAGAATCTACCAAAGCCTTATTAACAGAGAAATCAAGTCAAATTGCTAAGGATATTGCTAGCGAGGAGAAACGATTAGAAAACGAGCGTATTGCGCGTGAAAAAGCTGAAGCAGAAAAATTAGCTCAAGAAAAAGCAGCTCAAGAAGTAGCAAATAGTGTCGTTTCAACTGTTATAGAAAAATCAGTAGCACCAGCAACTAATTCTTCAGGCTTTATTCGTCCGGCATCTGGTTATAATTCTTCGCCATATGGCTTTAGAATTAGCCCCGTTGACGGTGAACACCGTATGCATAATGGGACAGATATTGCAGGAGGTGGACCAATTGTTGCAGCGCAAAGTGGTGTTGTAGAGATTGCAGCATTTGATGCAACATATGGTTACCATGTTGTCATTAACCATGGCTCGATTAACGGTAAGGAAGTTAAAACGAAATATGCTCATATGACGCCAGGCCTACAAGTTGCTCCAGGGCAAAGTGTTCAGCAAGGTCAACAAATTGGAACAATGGGATCAACTGGTCAATCAACGGGTGTGCATTTACACTTTGAAGTATTTGAAAATGGGTCATTTGTTAATCCGATTAATTATATTTCAATCTAATCCGAAAGTCGCTGTTTAAACAGCGACTTTTTTTTAATTCATTGCTATAATGGGTAGCGTTGATAGGGGGCAAGAGAGATGGAACGAATAACATCTACGAATAATCAAAAAATAAAAGAATGGCGGAAGCTTCATACTGCTAAGGGTAGAAAACAAGCAGGTTTGTATATGATTGAAGGGGAACATCTTTATATTGAAGCCTTCAATCATCATGTGAAAATGGAAGCAACGATTGTGACCGACCATTTTTTAGAAAAAAATTCTCATATTGAAGCAACGGTTATTGTCAGTGAATCGGTTATGCAATCTTTGTCTCAAACAGAAACAGCACCGGGAATTATTGCCATTTTACCGATTGAACAACCCATTTTGCCAAGTCAATTGAGTGGCAAATATATTCTTCTTGATGCCGTTCAAGATCCAGGGAACGCTGGTACGATTGTTAGAACAGCCGATGCTGCAGGCTTTGACGGGGTTATCTTTGGAACGGGATCGGTAGATGCCTTTAATGACAAGGTAGTTCGTTCTATGCAAGGCAGTCAATTCCACATACCCATTTACCGTGTGGATTTAGCTAGTTTAATCAATTCCTTTAAAGAAGCAGGGACTCCTGTTTATGGGACCGCCCTAGATGAGCGTGCAAAAAGACACAAAGAAATTCCGCTTACTGAGTCAGTAGCCATTATTATGGGTAATGAAGGTAACGGTGTTTCTAAAACGGTTTTAGCACAAACAGACGCTAATGTTTATATTCCAATCATTGGGAAAGCAGAATCTTTAAACGTTGCAGTTGCTGCAAGTATTTTAATGTATCATTTCGTTAATTAGAGTTGTTACCAATATGTGACATTTTTATCAAAATGACTAAAAAATAAGTCAAACCACTAGTCAAGCATTCAAATTCATGTATAATAAGAGACGTACTTTTAATAAGGAGAATGATGAATGACAGACTTGAAGTGGGAAAAAGATGAGGAATTCCTTTCGTATATAAGCGATTTGTTGGAAACTGAAGAAGTTCAAATGTTAAAAGATATTACTCAGCACTATCACAGTACTCGTTTAGATCATTCAATCTCTGTGGCATACCGCAGTTATTGTATCGCCAAAAAACTTAACTGTGATGTTCGAGCAATATCAAGAGCTGGTTTATTACATGATTTGTTTTATTATGACTGGCGCACGACAAAGTTTGACGAAGGCTCTCATGCCTATGTGCATCCAAGAATTGCGTGTGAAAATGCCTTAAAATTAACTGAATTATCTGATTTAGAAAAAGATATTATTCTAAAACATATGTGGGGAGCAACGATTGCTCTACCAAAATACAAAGAGAGTTACATTGTTACCTTAGTAGATAAGTATTGTGCTTGTGATGAAGCTTTATCACCTTATGTGAACCGTACGAGAGAAACATTCCGCGGTAAATGGGCGTCATTTAAAAGAAGCATTTTAACCAATACGATTAGTTTTTAATAAAACAGGTAAAAGTGGACGATACTCGTCCGCTTTTTTACTAAATTTAATAGAATTGAGAAGGTGTAAATAATGGAAAACATGATCCTTTCAGGTGACTGTATTTGTCCGCGTTTTGAAAAAACATTTACTATTTTAGGTAAGAAATGGACGGGACTTATTATTGAGGTTTTATTAGTAGATAACCGCCGTTTCAAAGATATTTCAGAACAAATTTCAGGAGTAAGTGACCGTGTATTGGTTGAACGTCTGAAAGAATTAGAAGAAGAAGGTATTGTTCTTCGAACTGAAAATGAAGAAGGCCCTATTAAAGTGATGTATAGCTTAACTGAAAAAGGAAGATCGCTAGAAAAAGTCATGGCTGAGATTCAAACATGGGCAGATAAATGGATTTGTGTAGAAGCTTGACGAAGTCTTGAAAGACTGTTAAATTAATTAAAGAATAAAAGAAATGCATAGACAGGAACCGCCTGCCAATTAGTACTGGTTACAGGGAGATTTGCCACAGACTGAGAGCAAATCAATCAGGAAGGGCATGTTTTCACTCCTTGAGCAGACTTTGGGATTTGCATAAGCAATGAATAAAGCTCCGGCAACTTTGTCGTTAATGAATGAAGTGTTACTCAATATGAGTAAAACAAGGGTGGTACCGCGATATCTCGTCCCTTTTTGGGAGGAGTTTTTTTGTGCATTTTTTTAGACTGTGAGGGAGAACAATGGATTTAAAAGACAAATTAAAATCGCTTCAAGTTGAAGCGTTAGAAAAGATTCATGCAGTAACCGATTTAAAAGAGTTAAATGATTTTCGAGTGGCTTATTTAGGTAAAAAAGGGCCGATTACCGAGGCATTGCGTGGAATGAAAGATGTTTCTGCAGAAGAGCGTCCTGTTATCGGAGCACTTGCAAACGAGGTGCGCGACCAATTAAGTGATGCCATCCAAACCGTTAAAGATAAACTTGAAGCAGCTGCATTGGCAGAAGCATTAGCAGCAGAAACAATCGATGTGACATTACCAGGAAAAGAAATTGCGATTGGGACTAAACATGTCTTCACACAAATTATGGAAGAAATCGAAGACCTCTTTTTAGGTATGGGTTACCAAGTTATTGATGGGCCAGAAGTTGAACTGGATAGCTATAACTTTGAGAAAATGAACTTACCAAAAGATCACCCAGCACGAGATATGCAAGATACCTTCTATATAACAGAAGAAGTTTTAATGCGTACACATACATCGCCTGTTCAAGCGCGTACAATGGAGAAACATGATTTTTCTAAAGGACCACTTAAAATGATTAGTCCTGGTAAAGTTTACCGCCGAGATAGCGATGATGCGACACACTCTCATCAATTCGCACAAATTGAAGGTTTAGTTGTAGCAGAAGATATTACGTTGGCAGATTTAAAAGGAACACTTGATTTATTTGCTAAGAAATTGTTCGGTGCTGACCGTGAAATTCGTTTACGCCCAAGTTACTTCCCATTTACTGAGCCGTCTGTTGAAGTAGACGTTAGTTGCTTTAAATGTGGTGGAAATGGCTGTAATGTCTGTAAAGGTAGCGGCTGGATTGAAATTCTTGGGTCTGGTTTAGTTCATCCAAACGTATTGGAAATGTCTGGTATTGATTCTAATCGTTATTCTGGATTTGCATTTGGATTAGGAATTGAACGTGTAGCCATGTTGAAATATGGTATCGATGATATTCGTCATTTCTATCAAAACGACAAACGATTCTTAGACCAGTTCAAAGTGAAGGAGCAATAAACAATGAAAGTGTCATATAAATGGTTACAAGAGTATTTAGAATTAGCAGACGTTGAACCCAAAGCGCTTGCGGACAGAATGTCACGTACAGGGATTGAAGTGGACGATGTTATTGAACCAGGAGCTGGTTTGAAGAAGATTGTTGTTGGTCATGCTTTAGACGTGATTGACCACCCAGATTCTGATCATCTACATATTTGTCAAGTTGATATCGGCGAAGAAGAACCGACACAAATTGTGTGTGGCGCGCCTAATATCGCTGCTGGTCAAAAAATAATCGTTGCTTTGCATGGGGCACGCATTGCAGGAAACATGAAAATTAAAAAAGGTAAAATCCGTGGGCAAGTGTCAAACGGTATGATCTGTTCGCTAGAAGAATTAGGTTATTCGGATAGCGTTATTCCTAAAAAATATGCAGATGGTATTTTTGTTTTACCAGAAGATGCAGAAGTGGGACAAGACATTGCGACTGTTTTAGGATTAGATGATGCTATTTTAGACATTGATATTACACCTAACCGTGCCGATGCATTGAGTATGCGTGGTGTAGCTCATGAAGTGGCTGCTATCTACAATAAGAAAGCAAACTTTGCGACTTATACAAACTCTCAAACAGAAGACAAGATTGAAGATTATATGGCAGTAGCTGTTGACGATCAAAACGATTCACCAGCGTACCATATTCAAGTCATCAAAAACGTGACGATTAAAGAAAGTCCAATGTGGCTTCAAATTAAATTAATGAATGCAGGCATGCGTCCTGTTAACAATGTCGTTGATATTACCAACTATATTCTAATGGAGTATGGACAACCGTTACATGCTTTTGACTACGATAAGATTGGTTCAAAAGAAATTTTAGTTCGCCGTGCTAAAAATGGTGAACAACTAAAAACACTAGATGGTGTTGACCGTGAATTATCAGAGTCAAACATTGTCATCACAAATGGACAGGAGCCAATTGCCCTAGCAGGTGTGATGGGTGGCTTTGATTCAGAAATTACCGATTCAACAACAACTGTTGCTTTAGAATTTGCCTTATTTGATTCTTTATCTATTCGTAAAACAGCGACTGCCTTTAACTTAAGAAGTGAATCAAGTGCACGCTTTGAAAAAGGAATTAATGTGGCAACAATTGAAGAAGCTGGCCATCATGCCGCAGCTTTGATTCATGAGCTTGCTGGTGGTACGATCGTTGAAGGAACAGCATCGCAAACGAACTTAACGGTTGAAAATAAAGAGGTAGCAATCACTTTAGCTAAGATTAACCGTTCTTTAGGAACAGCGATTGAAATGGCAGAAGTTTCAGCGATTTTTGACCAACTTGGCTTTGGTTACAGCGTTGACGGTGACCGTTTAACAATTTCGGTTCCGCCAAGACGTTGGGATATTTCGATTGAAGCAGATATTGTTGAAGAAGTAGCTCGTATTTACGGCTATGATCGTTTACCAGCGACACTACCTGTGACAGCATCTATTCCAGGACAATTAACACCAGCTCAAAAATTAATTCGTCAAACCCGTCATGAGATGGAAGCATCAGGCTTAACGCAAAATATCAGCTATGTTTTAACAACAGCTGAAAAATCAAAAGCTTATACACAATACCAAGCAGAACCCATTCGTTTAGCTTGGCCAATGAGTGAAGATCGCAGTACGCTTCGTATGAACTTAGTATCAAGCTTGCTTGAAAATACGGCTTATAATGTGGCGCGTAATAATGCCGATATTCGTTTTTATGAGATTGGTAAAATCTTCCTTCCAGATTCGGAAGCTGTTTTACCACAAGAAAAAGAACAAGTTGCTGCTGTTTTAACAGGAAGCATTGTTCAAAAAGGATGGCAAACAAGCCGTGTAGCTGTTGACTTCTATCATGTCAAAGGTATTTTAGAAGGTTACTTTACACGTTTAGGATTAGCCGATAAAATTGTTTACCGCCCAACGCAAAGTATTGACTGGATGCATCCAGGACGTACAGCTGAAATTGTATTAGATGGAACAGTAATCGGTTATGTTGGCCAATTACACCCATCTGTTGCTAAGGACTATGACCTAAAAGAAACATATGCATTTGAATTTAACTTAGACCAAGTCTTAGCTACTGATAAGGAAGATATCAGTCAAGATCCAATTCCAAAATATCCTGGAACATCAAGAGATATTGCCATTTTAGTTGACGCAACAGTGACCCACGAAGAGATTCGTAGCATCATTGAAGCAAATGCGGGCAAATTCCTCGTTAATATCCATTTATTTGATATTTATCAAGGAGAAGGAATTGAAGATGGTAAGAAATCAATGGCTTATTCATTGGCATTCTTAAACCCACAAGAAACATTAGTGGATGAAGATGTTCAAACAGCTGTTGAGAAGGTTGAATCGGCATTAGCTGAACAACTTTCTGCTAGCATTCGCTAGAGTAACTGAATTAAAAGGATCAAACGGCTGAGAGTAAAATCTCAGCCGTTTGTATCATATAGGAGAAAAATGGAGATGAAAAAAACAATTATCACGTTAATTTTGGGTATGTTAGTCGGATTTGTTGGTTTATTTGCAATTAATTCGTCAGACTGGCTTAATATCAGCGCTAACCACGAATCAAAAAGTGAACTAGTAAGAGAGCAATTAAGCGAGATACAAGAATTGACGACATTAAAATATGAATACAGCAATGTGATTATTAGCCGTACTGATAAATCCTTATCTGTTTTAGGGTCTGATTTTTCTTTTGCAGAAGCGATTAAATTAATTAGTTATAGCGGGTATTTAAAAGCTGGAACAGATTTATCGAAACTTGATGTAAAAGTTGACAGCGATGAACGGGTTGTCGTTACGTTAGATCAGTCAATCATTACTGATAATGTGGTCGAGGTAGATAAAACACGTGTTGAAGATATAGAGGGTGAATTATTTTCTGATTATCCATCACAGCTTATTTTTGATGAAATCAACAAAGAACGTGAAAAGATAGAAATGGATAAAATAGAAGCAGGTATACTAGAAGAAGCAGACCAACAAGCAAAAGAGATGATAACTAATTTACTTCGTGCTAGTGGTTACCAGACTGTTGAGGTTAAATTCCGCTAAATTTCATCTCAGCTATGTTAAAATAGATAAATGAGTAAGTATTTATTGAGGTGAAAAAAATTATGAGCGGGTTAACCTTTAGAACAAATCATCAAGTCAGAAGTCACGAATGTGATATTCAAGGAGAAATGACGATTCCATCACTCATCAATGAAATGGTTCATGTTTCTGGTGTCCAAAGTGCAGCGCTAGGTAATACAGAAGAGAGCATGCTTGAAAAGGGTTTGAGTTGGATTATTATTCAATATCATATGGACATTAAGCGTATTCCTAAAAAAGATGAAAGGATTATGTTTGAAACAGAAGCATTGTCTTACAATCGCTTCTTTACCTACCGGGTATTTAGGGCATTTGATACTAGTGACAATTTATTAGTCGAAGTCATGACGACATTTTCGATTATGGATATGGAAAGTCGCAAAATGACACGTATTGATAAGGCTATTGTAGCCCCTTATCAAGCAGAAGAAATTCGTTCACTATTAAGACAACCAAAAATACAGCCAGTGGACGAAGACAATCAACTGACAATGCCATACCGTGTGCGTTATCTAGATATTGATGCTAACAAACATGTCAATAATTCTAAGTATTTTGACTGGATTATTAATACGGTTGATATGGCATTTATGTTAGAACATCGCATCACAGCAATTACAATTAAGTATGAAAAAGAAGTGGAATTTGGCAATATGATTGATAGTAGCCTGTCGATGACAGAAGAAAGCAACGGTCAAATTGTCACTGCTCATCAAATTAAAAATGGTGATGTGGTTGCTTGTGTCGCGAATATCACTTGGGAAAAGCGCTAAAGAAAAGTAGAGAAGGCGAGGCATAAGCTAAACCTTCTCTACTTTTTACTGTTCAGAGTGGGAAAATATGGTAAAATAAAAGATATGTAGAAATGCAAGGAGGATGGAAAATGGCGGAAGAGAAGCGTCGCTATAAAACAACCATCGCAGAACGGCCATATACCATTGTGGCTAAGAAACCAGAAGAGCATTTAAAAGTGGTTTCGGAAATAGCGAATGAAAAAATTGATCAATTGAAAGACGTTATGCCTAACTTAGATGTGGAACAACGTGCTGTGTTAATTGCAGTAAACGCCATTTCAGAGTCTATGGAACGGCAAGCTGAATTAGATGAGTTAAAAGAGAAATTAGCAAGTCTTGAAAAAGAATTAAAGAAGAGACCAATCACATCTCCAAATCCAGTTCCTGACAAATCAGCTAAAACAGCTAAGACTGCTAAAAGCCGCTTTGTTAGACCGACAACGGCTGCAGAGAATCGATTAAAACAAGCACAACAACTCGAAACGAGTCAAGAAAAAGAAGGGCAACAGCCTTCCAGAAATAGGTGATAACATGCTGACAATCATTATATTATTACTACTTTGTATGGGTGTCTATGCAGGCGTAAGAAGAGGCCTTGTTTTACAACTCGTTCATACTGCGGGCTATATCATATCTTTTTACTTTGCCCAACAGTATTATTTACAACTTGCAGAATACCTTGAAATGCTCGTTCCTTATGCGCAACCAGGCATTGATGATCAGATGGTGTTTTATGATGCCATTCAAGTGTTAAATCTTGATGTAGCCTTCTATAATGGCATCTCATTCTTGTTAATTATCTTTGTTGGATGGTTAGCAACGCGTATTATTGGTTATATGTTAAATTCCTTAACCTTTTTACCGGTTGTCAAACAATTAAATGACATTGGTGGCGGCTTGCTTGGCTTTTTAATGCAATATTTGGGGATATTTCTACTATTGTATATTCTGACCATGATTCCGTTTGAAGCTGTTCAGCAATTATTAGCAGATAGTAATTTAGCAAGATGGATGATCGCTAATACACCTTATTTATCATCAACCATTTCTGACTTGTGGTTAGGATTAGTTGGTCAACTATAAAAAAGAGAGAGGCGGGGCGTTGTCCCAGCCTCATTGTTTTGAATTAAAGTAAAAGAGGTGAACAAATTGAATGCAAAGACTTTAAAAAAACTAGAGTTTGAAAAGGTAGTCGGTCAAGTTGCCCAGTTAGCGGCGACAGAGCTTGGCAAGCAACAGTTACTCCAACTAGAGGTAAAGAAAACCTATGAAGAAGTCAATATCTTGCAGGAAGAGACGGATGACGGTCGTAAGTTATTACGATTAAAAGGTGGTATTCCTATGCCGCGTTTGGCTGATATCACTATGCCTCTCAAACGCCTTCAAATCGGTGGTTCTTTGAATGGAAAAGAACTTTCGCAAATTGGACGTGTCCTTTCAACAACTAAAGAGATGTTACAATTTTTTGCAGACTTGTCTGAAAAGGAGATTGAACTCTATCAGCTCTATCAGATTGTTGATGGTTTAATTGATTTGCCTGACATTCGTAAAACGATTAAGCTATCCATTTCAGATGATGGTGAGATTTTAAGTGATGCAAGTCCGGAATTGAAACGTATTCGTCAGTCAATTAAAAGTAATGAAGGTCATGTTCGTGAAAAACTAGATGATATGATTAGGGGCAAAAAATCGCAATACTTGAGTGACACTATTATTACGATTCGTAATGATCGTTATGTGATTCCAGTAAAACAGGAATACCGTCATCATTTTGGTGGTGTGGTTCATGACCAGAGTTCCACAGGTCAAACACTCTTTATTGAGCCTCAAGCAGTACTTGACCTAAACAACAAATTACGATCGTTAAAAGCTGAAGAACGTCAAGAAGAAGAACGTATCCTGTATGAATTATCGGCGGAACTTGCGCCATATACGAATGAGCTAGCGGCTAATAGTCAAGTCTTGACTAGATTGGATGTCATTAACGCAAAAGCAAGATATGCTGACAGTATTAAAGCAAGCCGTCCGCGTTTAAGTAGTCAAAATCATGTAGCGATTTGGGGTGCACGCCATCCGTTAATTGATCAAGAGCACGTGGTTGCCAATGATTTGATTATTGGTGAAGAATACCAAGCGTTAATTATTACAGGACCCAATACGGGTGGTAAAACGATTGCTTTAAAAACATTAGGCTTAATTCAGTTAATGGGACAGGCAGGTTTACAAATTCCAGCTGCTGAGAATAGTCAAATTGGTATTTTTACGGGCATTTTCGCTGATATTGGTGATGAGCAGTCGATTGAACAAAGCTTAAGTACGTTCTCTTCTCATATGTCTAACATTGTAACGATTATTGATCAAATTGATGAAAAGAGTTTAGTATTATTTGATGAGTTAGGATCAGGTACAGACCCTCAAGAGGGGGCGTCACTTGCGATTTCAATTCTCGACTATGTTGGGTCAAAAGGAAGCATGGTGATGGCAACGACTCACTATCCAGAACTGAAAGTCTACGCTTATAATCGTCCAGCTACGATTAACGCTAGTATGGAGTTCAATTCTGAAACGCTAGCGCCGACTTATCGTCTGATGATTGGAATTCCAGGGCGAAGTAATGCTTTTGATATTTCCCGCCGACTAGGTTTAGCCGATCAAATTATTCAACAAGCAACAGGTTTTATTCAAGAGGATAGCCAAGAATTGAATGAAATGATTGCCGATTTAGAACAGAAACGTCGTAAAACTGAGGCTGAGTCTTATCAATTAAAGCAACAGCTAGCTGAGTCAGATGCCCTTTTAAGCGACTTAAAAGCTGCTAATGAGAAGTTAGAAAATGACA
Organism: Jeotgalibaca arthritidis; assembly: GCF_011100465.1. Taxonomy (NCBI): domain Bacteria; kingdom Bacillati; phylum Bacillota; class Bacilli; order Lactobacillales; family Carnobacteriaceae; genus Jeotgalibaca; species Jeotgalibaca arthritidis. Next base: position 2,318,545 of record NZ_CP049740.1, on the reverse strand, counting down.
AAGAAACCATTATTGCAAAGGCTAAACAAGAAGCTAACCAGATTGTTGAAACATCTAAAGAAGAAGCTGAATTTTTAATGCAGGAAATTCGTGAAATGCAGATGAACTTAGGGAAGTCTACTACTGTTAAAGAGCACGAATTAATTGATTTAAAGAAACAGTTTGATGATTTGAAACAAGAAGAAGATTTCTTAGCTAAGAATAAAGTCTTACAAAAAGCTAAAGACAAAAAGCAATTGAAGGCCGGCGATGAAGTCATTACCGAAACGTATGGCCAGCGAGGTAGTTTAATCGAAAAAACACCTAAAGGCGAATGGGTTGTTCAAATTGGTATTATGAAATTAAAATTACCTGAATCAGATTTACGAAAAATTGAAGAAGAACCAAGTAAACAAGCTAGAAAAGTCAAACGTCAAATTGCAAATGTTCGTTCAGCGAGTGATAGTCATGTGTCAACCCAACTCGATTTAAGAGGGTTCCGTTATGAAGATGCTCTGATGGCTCTAGATAGCTACTTGGATTCTGCTCTACTAGCTGGTTATCCACAAGTGACTATTGTTCACGGTAAGGGGACAGGTGCGATTCGCCAAGGTGTCATTGATGCTTTAAAACGCCATCCGCAAGTCAAATCATTTGAGTTTGCGCCACATAATGCAGGTGGAAATGGTGCAACCGTTGCGGTTTTTAAAGGCTAAGCAGATACCTAGCTAACAAAAAGTAACTTTGCTATAATGTGATTATGAATAGAGATAAAGGGAGGAAATATAAAAATGGTTAAAGCATTAACAGATTCAAACTTTGAAACAGAAACAAAAGATGGGGTAGTCTTAGTTGACTTTTGGGCAACATGGTGTGGTCCTTGCCGTATGCAATCACCAATCATTGACGAATTAGATGAGGAAATGGGCGACAAAGTATCATTTGCAAAAATGGACGTAGACGCTAACCCAGCAACACCTCAAGAGTTTGGCGTAATGGGAATTCCAACACTACTTGTTAAAAAAGATGGCGAAGTAGTAGAGAAACTAGTTGGTTTCACACCAAAAGAACGCCTTGAAGAAGTATTAGAACAATATATCTAATTAAAAAAAGTAGCGACACAACACATGTCGCTACTTTTTTTATTCATAATTAACAATTAATTGAACCGTATCGGTAATGGCTTGTTCGGGATGCTTGACTTGTACTTCGCACGGCTTTCCTTTTGTTAATTCAATTTGTTCAGCAAGAAATCCTGCTTCTAAATGAAAGGATGCATCAGGTTTAAGTAAACGAGTCTCTATAATAGAGCCTGTTAAATAGTAAATATCGCGGTGTCGTTCCTCTTTATGAAGGCTAAGTGTGCCAAATCCACAATATCGGAAAGACTCTTGCAAATCTTTGACATGAATTAATGGAAATTGCCGTGCCAGTTGTTTACCGCTCCAATACAAGATATCATCAGTTTCCTGACCTAAAATATTATTGAGTAAAAAGTCTCGAATCATAATAACGGGAAAGTGCTCGCTATTAATGAGTTCTTCGCGATCATTAGTTGACATTTGATAACCTCTCTTTAAAACAGTTAATAGTGTATGATTAGCATTTTCCTTAAAAATCAGGCATAATAAAAACATAGGATGAATGATTTTTTAGAAAGGGTGCTAATCAAATGAGAAATTTAAGAAAATGGATTGGCTTAATTTTTCTAATCTTGCCAGTCTATAAATACATTCAAAACTGGAGAGAAGAAGAACGTGCTAGCCAGTTAAATGGTAGAAAATAAAGATAGCTGATTACAGAAGGGCTGGAACAATGTTCCAGCCCTTACTATTATTGAATAAACTGACTCAGAATCTTAATGAAAATCTATCAAAGTCATTGTATCATATCTAAGCGAATCTGTTTATTATTTGTTATAATATTTCTAGTAATCAAATGTAGGTAAGGGAAAGATATCATGAGAAAAAAAGCAATCGGATTTTTAGATTCTGGTGTAGGTGGATTAACCGTTGTTAAGCAAGCAATGAGACAACTACCTAATGAATCTTTTTACTATATCGGTGATAATGCGCGTTGCCCGTACGGTCCTAGGCCAGCTGAAGAAGTGGTTGAATTTACGTGGGAACTGACACAATTTTTAATGAAGCAAGATATCAAATTACTTGTTATCGCATGTAATACTGCTACAGCTGTGGCTTTGGATGATATTCGAAAACGGGTAGATATTCCAGTTATCGGGGTTATTTTACCAGGTAGCCGAGCAGCACTGAAGTATTCTAACAATCATCGTATTGGTGTGATCGGAACACAAGGAACAATTGATAGTGGTGTCTATGAAAAGACCCTACTTGATAAGGACGCGTCACTCTATATCAATAGTATTAGCTGTCCAAAATTTGTTCCCCTAGTTGAAAGTAATCAATATCATTCCTCTATCGCTAAGAAAGTCGTTTTTGAAAGCTTACAGCCCTTAGCCAAGTTAAATATTGATACCCTTATTCTAGGCTGCACACATTATCCGTTATTGAAACCCATTATTCAAAATGTCATGGGTGATCATGTCCATTTAGTCGATTCAGGAGCTGAAACCGTTTCTGAAGTGAGTACAATTTTAGACTACCACCAAATCGCTGCCTTAAGTGGTGATGAAAAAATGGAAAATCGCTTTTTCACGACAGGCTCAACAAAGCTATTCTCTGACATTGCGAGTCAATGGTTGGGAATAGAGGGATTAACAGTTGAAAAGGCAGAGGTAGAAAACCGTTAAAGGGGATTATTAAAATGAGTGAACAAAAGACTATTATTATTGCGACTAAGAATGAAGGAAAAGCAAAAGAATTCAAACAAATGCTTGAACCAAAAGGCTATTATATTAAGACCTTATTGGATTATCCTGAAATCGAGGATGTTAAAGAAACTGGCTACACGTTTGAAGATAATGCGCGGTTAAAAGCCGAAACGATTAGTGAGCTTCTTCAAACAGCTGTTTTGGCTGATGATTCGGGCTTATGTATCGATGCTTTAGATGGTGCGCCAGGTGTTTTCTCAGCGCGTTTTTCTGGAGAAGAGAAGAATGATGCACGCAATAACGCTAAGGTATTAGCGATGCTAGGTGAAATGACGGACGTGGATCGTTCAGCTCATTTCCATTGCACCTTAGTATTAAGTAAACCAGGAAAAGAGTCACTTGTAGTAGAAGGTAAATTTCAAGGAGAAATTGCCCAATTTCCTCAAGGAGACTCAGGCTTTGGCTATGATCCGATCTTTTTCTTACCTGAATTAGGGAAGTCAGTTGCAGAATTGTCAGAAGATGAAAAAAACACCATTAGCCATCGTGCTCTTGCGTTAAAAGAATTAGACAAACAGATCTCAGAATGGTTTGAGTAAGGAGCGATAGCATGCGTTTATTGATTGTCAGCGATAGTCATGGAGATAGTCATATTCTAAATCAGTTAGTCAATCGTTATCAAGATAAGGTAGATAAGTTTGTCCATTGTGGTGATTCAGAACTTAGTGATCGTGATTTAGTATGGGGCGTTATGGATACAGTCGCAGGGAATTGTGACTATTATGGCGATTTTAACTTGAGTCATGTGGAGCGAAGTCTTGAGTATCCCTATGGCATTGTTCATGGACACTATCATGATGTGAAGTGGAGCTTAGATAAACTAAAAGCATTCGCTGAAGCAGAAGCTTTGCGCTTTGTTTTTTACGGCCACTCCCATATCCTTGCGGCAGACTACGAAGCGGGTGTCTTTTTTATTAACCCGGGCAGTATTAAAAGCCCAAGAGGATCGGTTTATGAGAAGACCTATTGTTTATTAGATGCTACAGAAGAAGCTGTAGAACTAAAAGTTTACAATGATAAGCATAAAGAGATTCCTTCTTTAGGTAAAAAATGGACACAAACAGAACTTTAAAAAATGATTAAATAGAGTGTTTGGGTGATTATGAATAACAGATAAAAGTGTATAATAAAAGAAGCGTATACACGAGGAGGATTTTGGAAATGATTAGCAAGGAAGTCCAATCTGTTTTACTTTTCGATAACGGGAAACCTTTTATCGTTTCAAGCGAAAACGTTGCTAACCTAAATTGTAATAACAATCTCTACCATGCATTATTAGTATTATCGCAAGTAAAATATAGTTCTATTCCTGTTTTAGATAATGAATCGAGAATCAAAGGTATAATTTCAATGCCAATGATTATTAATGCGATTATGGCTGTTGATTCGATTCGATTTGAAGAAATGGAAAAATTGACTGTTGAAGAGGTTATGGATAAAAATGTACCGATTATACCAACGTCATTTGAGCTAGAAGAAGTTTTAAATAAATTAATTGATCATAACTTTTTATGTGTTGTAGATGATGAAGGTTACTTTAACGGTATTGTGACTCGTAAAGAGATTCTAGGACGTGTTAATCATTTAGTCCATGAATTACATCATGAATATGATTTAAAAGAGAAATTGATACTAAAACAATAAGTAGTTTAAACAAAAACGATTGAGAGAGCTCAATCGTTTTTATTATTCCAAGCTAATGTAAGACACAGCTTATTTTTATAGCGTGTATGGTTCAATCGAGAAAAAAAAGAACGCCCACAAAATATGTAACTATCTTATGGGCGTTTGTCCTGTCTTATTTAGCGTTTAAAATGCCATGTTTCGGCAGTTCGATATTTGCTTCTTTTAGAGCTGCCAAATATTCTGCTAAAAAGGTATCACGAATGCGAAATTGTTGACCATTTAAAGTATAAAAAACAGCACTATAAGTCACCAAACCATTCCCTAGGTTTGTAGGGCCAACATAATTTGGTCCTCTAACGATTTCAGGATATTCGGTTACCAACTGATTATTCTTTTCTTCAATGATCGATTTAATTTTTTCAAAATCACTATCCGGGTAAAGTGTGAGCTCAATCAATGCACGCATATCATTGCGCGAGTTATTTGAAATAGCATCAATAGTGTGATTAGGTAAAAAGTGGTGAGTGCCATCAAACCCTTTTAACTGCGTTGAACGCAGGCCAATGGACACAACCGAACCAGAAAACTCACCGATGGTTACAGAATCTCCCACATCAAATTGATTTTCCAGTAAGATAAAAAACCCATTAACAATATCACTAATAAAGGACTGAGCTCCTAAACCAATGGCAATCCCCGCAATTCCTGCACCAGCTAATAAAGTTGAAACGGGAATACCCATAATAGATAAAAGGGTATAGATGAGGAAAAATGATAGGGCGTAAGAGACGGCATTATCAACCATTTTGTAAATGGTATTTCGTCTATTTATGGAGAAGGTTTGTCGTTTGCTTCTAGTAGAAAATGCTCGCTTTAAAAAGAATTTGATAATCCGTCTGATCACCATAAATAAGATTAAAATGAAGAGAATGTGAATAGATTTTGTCATCACTTGTGCGATGATATCGGTCCAATCAATACTGTTCCACCACCTCACAATATAGTTGGATGACTCTGTGACGTTTTGAATCGTTTCATCCACTGCATTATTTGTTACTGTATTCAATACAACCATCAAATCCCACCTTTAAATAAAAATCTACTCAAAGACTAACACGTTTAAAGAGTGAGGTCAAAGTTTAAAAAAAGTGGTTTCAATAGCATAATGAAAACCCTTATGGTATTATTTTATTAAGCAGAACATAAACATGATGCTGTTTTCTAGAAGCAAGCTAGTGCTTATGAATAAACGAAAAGGAGTGAGTGGTTCTTATGAGTTGGGGAAATATTGCTGCTCTTATCGCAGCTGTAGCGTTTGCAGTATTAGTTTTTTTCCTAGTATTAGCAATTAGAAAAGCTACTAAAATTTTAGATGATGTATCTAAAATTGCTGAAGAAGCAAATAATAGTATAACGGTTATTACCAAAGATGTGGACCATTTAGCAATTGAAGTAGAAGGATTGTTAAACAAAACAAACACCTTAATGGATGACCTAAATGGGAAAATCAGTAAAACAGACCCATTATTTACAGCCATCGGTGATATTGGCGTAACAGTATCAGACGTGAACCAATCTACCCGAAATTTAGCAAGTTCCATCACGAGCAATAAAAGCAGTAAGACAAGTAAAAAAGCCTCTACTATGAATAATTTAGGTAGAACAGCTGCAGCCATGAATCGTCGAAGAAAAGAACAAAAGGCTGCAAAAGAAACAGATATTTCGATTTACTAAAAAAACAAAATAATTAATTTTATTGAAGGAGAGATGTATGATGAGTAAAAAAGACGGCGGTTTTGTATTAGGAGCAATTATTGGTGGAGCTGCAGCAGCTATTACAGCTTTGTTATTTGCACCTAAATCAGGTAAAGAATTAAGACAAGATATTTCTGATGAGTTTAATGACTTTATGGACACAGTTTATGACTACACAGACATTGCTGTTGAAAAAGGCAGCGAATTAGTTGAAGTAGCCAAAGAAACTGGTGAAGATATTAAAGTTAGCTTGAAAGATACAAGCGAAAACTTAAAATCCCAATTCAGTGAAACATCATCTAAAGTATCTGAAGACTTTAAAAAAGCAAAAGAAGAAGTCTCTCAGTCTGTAGCAGATATTAAAGAGAAATCAAAAGATGGTAAAGAAGTTGCAGAAGTGATTGCTGAAGAAGGCAAAGCTGAAGCAGAAAACGTTACAAAATAATATAAAATGCTGGTAGTCACTAAGACTACCAGCATTTTTTTATTGCTCAGATAGGATAAATGTTTTGTAAGCAGCAATATCAGTTGGGAAAGACGTAAAAGAATGGAATCCTGACTCATCTAAATAGCCGCAATCTTCAACACGCACGCCAATATCGTTAGGGATATAGATACCTGGTTCAATTGAGAAGCACATGTTTTTTTCAAGCTTCATTGTATTACCTTTCATAAGAGAAGGAAACTCATGAACACTTTGACCAAGTCCGTGACCTAGACGGTGGTTGAAGTATTGACCATAGCCTTCTGAATCAATCACGTCTCTCGCGATAGCGTCTAATTCTTCTGCTGTTAGCGATAGGCTTGCTTGTTTCATTGCTTGATCGTGTGCCTCAAGAACAAGGTGATAAATATGAGATTGGTGGTCAGTTGGTTTGTCGCCAAAGAATAAGGTGCGTGTTACATCGCTTGCATAACCCTTATACATCACGCCTAAATCAAAAAGAACAAATTCATTTTCTTTTAGTTGACGACTACCAGGTTCGCCATGAGGGCTAGCTGCATTGTCTCCAAATAAAACCATCGTATCGAAACTCATTTCGCTAATACCACGTTTTTTCAGTTCGTACTCAATTTGGGCAACAACTTCTGTTTCAGTAACGCCCACTTTAAGCGTTCGAGCACCAATCTTAATCGCTTCATCTGCCCAATAGCCAGCTTTTTCCATCAGAACAAGTTCATCCGCTGTTTTTTGCAAACGTAACTCTTCTAAAAAGGGTGAAAAGTCATAATCAAACTGACTGTTTGAGAAGGCTCTTTCTAGCGCCTCTTTTCGAGCAACGGTTAGATAATCTTTTTCAATGGCCCAATTTTGAATAGGTAAGTCAAGACTATCAAGTTTATCTTTCAAGACTAACCAGGGATTTTCAGTATCTTGATAGCTGAATACATCAAAGCCTGTCGTTAGTCGTTTAGCAACTTCAAATTCCAAACCTGGTGTAAAGAGAAGGGGTGGAGCGTCAGCAAATAAAATTGCTGCTAGAATCCGTTCGTGAGGTTCACTCTTGTAACCAGTTAAAAAATTTATTACAATAGGGTTATTGAAAAAGGCGATATCAATATTATCATCTTTCATTGTTTTACAAATACGTATTGTTTTTTCGTTCATGGTTAGTCCTCCTAAGGTTTAAATCATTATAACACGAAATTAATTGAATGAAAGAACATGTGAAATTTTCATGAAAACATTGTTGAAACGCTTGCATTTTTTTGAAAATAATGATAAATTCTTCTTGAGAATATAATTCAAACATTTTCAATTTGTAAATCATTCACTATGCTGAAAAGGGGAAAAAATATGGAAAAGCAAACAATCACAATTTATGACGTTGCTCGTGAAGCTAATGTTTCAATGGCAACAGTCTCTCGTGTTGTCAACGGTAACCCAAATGTTAAACCAACAACACGAAAAAAAGTATTAGAAGTAATCGATCGCTTAGACTATCGTCCAAATGCTGTAGCGCGAGGATTAGCAAGTAAGAAAACAACAACAGTTGGGGTTATTATTCCAGATGTTACAAACTTGTTTTTCGCTTCATTAGCAAGAGGAATCGACGATATTGCGACTATGTATAAATATAATATCATTTTAGCAAACTCTGATCAAAATGAAAGCAAAGAAATCCAAGTTTTGAATACCTTACTTGCAAAACAAGTAGACGGTATCATTTACATGGGTAATAAAATTACTGATGAATTACGTGCTGAGTTTTCACGTTCAAAAACACCAGTTGTACTAGCAGGAACAGTTGATCCTGATCAACAAGTTGGCAGTGTTAATATTGACTATATCGCAGCAACAGAAGCGATTATTACAAAACTGATTAATGGCGGCAACAAAAAGATTGCTTTCGTTTCAACACCATTGGCTAATCCAATTAACGGTCAATACCGTCTGAAAGGGTACAAAAATGCCTTGCTATCAGCAGGAATCGGTTACGATGAGTCACTTGTACACGAAAGTGAATTAACTGTTGCAGCGGGTGAAGAATTAGCACCACGTTTACTTGAACAAGGCGTAACAGCTGCTTATGTGAGTGACGATGAATTAGCTATTGGTTTATTGAATGGTGTTGTCAATGCTGGTGTAAATGTACCAGAAGACTTTGAAATCTTTACAAGTAATAACTCAAAAGTAACTGAGATGGCTCGTCCACAATTAAGCTCAATTATGCTACCACTTTATGATATCGGTGCTGTAGCGATGCGTCTCTTGACGAAAATCATGAATAAAGAAGAGATTGACGAAAAAACAATTACTCTTCCTTACAAGATTGCTTACCGTGGTACAACTGCTAAAGAAGACTAAATTAAAAAATCCCGTTAGGCATCTGCCTAGCGGGATTTTCAATGAGAAAGGGGAAGTTAGTCGTTATTATTAGCGGCTTCTTCCTTCTTTTTCTTTTCTTCTTCTTCTTTTTTCTTAGCTTCTTCTTTCTTCTGTTCTTCAGCTTTTTTCTTTTCTTCTTCGGCTTTCTTTTTATCCTCTGCCTCTTTTTTCTTAGCTTCCTGTTCTTTTTTCTTCTTCTCTTCGGCTTCTTTAACAGCCTTAACTTTTTTATCCCAATAAAGTTGTTTCAAGTCCTTATCGGAGGCACCTGGAGAGAAGTTATAAGTAATTGCTTTAGGAAGGTTGTCAGCTTTGAATAATTCAGTCTTCTTAGTGCCATCAACGGAGACAGTCGTTGTTGTTCCTGGTATAGTCACTTTTCCGGCTAGTGTTCCTGTCTCAGCAACGACTTCTTTTTCTACAATCCCTTCAGGACGTGTAAAGGTTTGGTCAGTTCCGATAGTTTCAGGACTAGCTGCATAGATTTTATTTGCAATCAGTGACCAGTACCGCATGTTATTTGCAGAAGGGGCACCAGTTGAATAAGGATCGTAAAAGACATGATCTTCAATGGCATTATTATAACCAATCCAAGAACTTAAGGTCACTTTTGGTGTACTTGCAATAATCCAATAGTCGCGGTTATGTTCAGATGTACCTGTTTTAGCTGCTAAGTCAGCAGAGAAATTCAAGTAATTTTTAATTTGGCTAGAGAAGCCTAAATCAATAACATCTCTTAAAATATCAATGGTTAGATAAGCTGTTTCTTCTGAGAAAACATCGCGCTGTTCTTTCTCGTGTTGGTAAATAATATTACCATCGGCATCTTCAATCTTTTCAATGAGGTAATAGCCAATATAATCACCTTGATTAGCGAAAGTGGCAAAGCCTGTTGTTTGTTCGGCAACAGAAGTTCGACCAGCGCCTAAAGAAAAGGCTGCATTTGCTTTGTAGTCATCAATCATAGTGTAGTTCATCATATCCATATACTTGTAAGGTTCCAAGCCGAACTCTAGCATGTTGAGATACAATTTACCAGTTGGGTTATTCATCGATTGATACAAGGCTTCACGGGCTGTCACCATCTTATTTGAGATAACTTCACCAATGTTAGAAACATTCCATGGCGCTCCTGAATAAGGGGTTGCCTGATCACCAATTGCAGAGTCAGCTAGTCTAGTAGCTGGCGTAATCACATTCATTTCCAACGCCGGAGCATACACAGCTAACGGTTTGATGGTTGAACCTGGATCTCGATAAGTATCAAAGGCATGATCATTTTGATCAATAGAGAAATCTCGACCACCGATGAAACCAAGAATACGGCCTGTTTCATTTTCTAATAAAATAGAACCAGATTGTGCTAATTCAATAACTTCTTCCGTTTCGCCAGTTTCTTCATTCGTATAAGTATCTACGAAGGTAGGACCCAGATTTTCGCCATATTCAGCGACTGCTTCTTGCATAGCTTGATAAACAGCTTTATCAATTGTTGAAGTGACTTTATAACCTGATGTATTTAAAATGGCTTGATTACGGAAGTAATAGTCGTTATAAAGGTCGACATCAGCGTCAACTTCTTCAAAAGTTAAACCATTCTTCTCTGCTTCTATCGCCATTAAAATTTCAATGGCTTGTTTTTCAACTTGTTGATAGAGATAGTTATGACTGTTTTGTCCAGAGTTTTTAGCTGGAATGAAGTCTTGGGTAATATCATATTGGATGGCTTCATTGTATTGGTCTTGACTAATTTTTTGCTCTTCAAACATACGATTTAAAACGGTCTTCATACGATTCACACCGTCAGAAAGGTCTTCTTTCAGTTCGCCATAAACAGTGTAGGGCGTGTAAGTATAAGGGTTTTGCGGTAAGCCGACTAAGAAGGCAGCTTGTGGCAAGGATACTTCGTTAGCGTGGACACCAAAAATACCTATCGCTGCTTCTTCAATACCAGCAACATTACCACCGTTACTGTTACGGCCAAATGGTGACACATTCAGATAAGCGGTAATAATCTGATCTTTGTCGAAATAATTTTCCAAACGCATCGCAAGAAGTATTTCATTCACTTTACGAGAAAAGGTCACTTCGTGTGTTAAAATTTGTTGTTTGACCAATTGCTGTGTAATGGTTGACCCACCAGTCGCGGATCCCAAACCAGTTACTTCAGTTATTAGGGCGCGAACAACAGCTTTCGGTACAACGCCATTATGTTCATAAAAGTACTCATCTTCTGTTGAAACTAAGCCGTCGATGACAAAAGGGGAAATTGCATCCTTTGTAATGATGGTTCTTAATAAATCTGTTCGTACTTCTGAAATGAGTTGTCCGTCATTATAGTGTAGACTAGAAATCAATTCTAGATTTCCAATTGCTTGTGCCATCTCATTTTCCGATGGTGGTTCTTCATTAGAAACTAGAGCAGCAAAATAGCCCATTCCTGTACCAAGTGCTAGAAAACCAAGCAAACTGATAAATAGAATAACCGAAATCAGTGTTGATTTAATAACGCCATAGGCTACATTAAATGTAAATAATCCTTTTGAAAGCAAGTCTTGATTTTCTTTAGTCAATTTTCCTCGTCTAGATGGTTCTTGCTTGCTTTGCTTATTTTTGTGCTTGGAATAGAATGCTTTAAATGGATTTTTATTTGATTGATTCATTTGATCCCTCTTTCTTATTCATCCCATAATCTTTGACATTATAACAAAAATATAATGATATAGCTATTGTCGTGTCTATATAGAAACAAAAAAGAAACCAGTATGTAATATACGGTTTCTTTCATTTTTCTTATTGTGCAACGTCTTGGCTAATTGCAGCTAAGCGTTCTGCCACAGCTTCTTTAGAAAGCTTGTGTTCTGCCACATAACGATTGTTTTCTACAATACGGCAGTCATGGCAGCAACTTCTCATATAAGTATATTCATTTTCTTCTGAACATAGCATTTGGCGGTTACAAGATGGGTTAGCACAGTTAACATAACGCTCGCAAGGTGTGCCATCGAACCAATCTTTCCCTACAATAACATGTTCTTTTCTGTTAATGTCTACTGCAATACGTTCATCAAAGACATACATCTTACCATCCCATAGCTCGCCTTGAACTTCTGGGTCTTTTCCATAAGTAGCAATACCACCATGTAATTGGCCAACATCTTTAAATCCTTCTTTAACTAACCAACCAGAGAATTTCTCACAGCGAATACCACCAGTACAGTAGGTAACAACACGTTTATCCATGAATTGTTCTTTGTTTTCTTGAATCCATTCTGGTAGTTCGCGGAACGAACGAATGTCTGGGCGGATGGCACCGCGGAAATGACCTAAGTCAAATTCATAATCATTACGGGCATCAATGACAACGGTATTGTCATCTAATAGTGCTTCTTTAAATTCTTGAGCGGATAAATATTGGCCAGTTGTTTCATTAGGATCTAAGTCATCTTCGCCCAATTGCAAGCTAACGATTTCTGGACGATAGCGGACAAACATTTTCTTGAAGGCATGGCCATCAGCCTCATCAATCTTCCACATAATATCGCTAAAACGCGGGTCGTTTTTCATATGAGCCATGTAAGCGTCTGTCTGCTCAATTGTTCCAGATAAGGTACCGTTAATACCTTCTCCTGAAACTAAGATACGTCCTTTAATTCCTAAGCTTTTACAAAAGTCTAAGTGTTGTTTGGTAAATAGTTCTGGTTCTTCAATCGTTACATATTTATAGAATAGTAACACACGATAAGATTCAGTCATATTAAAATTCCTCCGTTCATTATTCCTATCCAACGTCCAATTATACAATGAAAGACTAAAAATGGCTATACTTTGATTTAGTTAGTTGATTTATTTGGTCAGACCAAATAAAGATTATATAATAGCAGAATAATAGAACAAAAGGAGGTTAAATGATGACAAATTGTTTGCTAATCATTAATCCTTCATCAGGAAAAGGCAATGGTCGAGCACTAGAAAAAAGAATAGTAGACACATTGAGCCATTCTTTTAATGAGATTAGCGTTGTCTATACCAATAGAAGGGGTGACGGCGAGCGTTTAGTTCTAGAAGCATCTACGAATTTAGATGTCGTTTTTTGTGTTGGTGGTGATGGCACAGTCAAGGAAGTTGTTAATGGTATTATGAAAACGAATCAAGTCATCAAGCTAGGGATTTTGCCAAATGGGACAGTCAATGATGCGGCAAGGTCATTAGGTATACCAGTAAAAACGGAGGAAGCTTTGCTAGCCCTTAGAGACTTAGAGCTAACAAGCATGGATATCGGACAAGTTAATCATAACTACTTTATTTCATTGATTGCTATAGGTGGTATCCCAGAAGCCATTCATAATGTTAGTGTAGAAGCGAAATCTAAATATGGCATACTGGCTTATTTTTTCAATGGGGCTTTCTATGCGAGCCGGCAAAAGCCATTCCATCTAAGGTTAAAAACAGCGATGGAAGAAGACTCAGTAGAGACATCTTTATTTGTGTTATCTCTTCATCCAACAGTGGCATCTATGCCAAAATTTTTCCAGAGAGCACGCTATAATGATGGCCTCTTACATACGCTACTTTTTCCAAGTTTTCAATTTTTCGGTGCGGCTTTTTATGTGTGGCGCATTCTAAGAGGACGGATTAACCAAACCAAACGATTAACGTATGGAAGCTATCAACAGCTCATCATAGATTGTAATAACGCTAATTTAACAATCAATATAGATGGTGATAAAGAGGGGGCATTTCCACTTGATGTCACGATACTTCCGAGCGCTATCTCTGTTTACATACCAAAAAAATGAGGATTCTGACCAGCAGAATCCTCATTTTTTTAGATTTTATCTTCTGTTAATGCTAAGAAGGTATGAACATCTTTTTCCATAATAGCAAGACCTTGCTCCCAGAATGCTAGAGAACGAATGTCTTTTCCTAGATGCTTCATCACTAAGTCTTCTGTTTTCATAACAGCTGTATCTTTTAATAGCGCCATATATTTTTCTTCAAAGCCAGCTGGATTTTTTTGATACTCAGCGAAAATACTTAGGCTGAATAGGAATCCAAATGTATAAGGGAAGTTATAGAATGGCACATTATCGATAAAGAAATGTAATTTTGAAGCCCAGAAGTGTGGATGGTACTCACTTAATTGGTTTTGGAAGGCTTCTTTTTGTGCGTCTACCATTAATTCAGATAAACGTTCAGCTGATACTAAGCCTTTTTGTCGTTCTGTATAGAAGGCTTGTTCAAACAAGAAACGAGCGTGAATATTTAAGAACATTGCTGTTGCATTTTCTAACTTTGTATTCAATAAAGAAATTTTTTCTTCGTCAGATTCAGCAGCATCCACTGTTGCGCTTGATACAATCGTTTCAGCGAATGTTGATGCTGTTTCAGCCACATTCATAGCGTAACGCGTATTCATTGTGGGTAAATCCCACATGGTATAAGAATGGAAAGCATGACCAATCTCATGGGCTAGTGTACTCATATCGCTGGCAGATCCAGTAAAGGTCATAAAAATACGAGACTCTTTAGATTCAGGAATACTTGTACAATAACCACCAGGACGTTTGCCAGCGCGGTCTTCTGCCTCTACCCAGCCATTTCCAACTAAGTCTTGAGCAAATTGCGCAAGTGTAGGTCCGAACTTAGCGAAATTTTCGACAATAAAGTCAACAGCTTCATCATAAGTAAACGTTCTAGCATTAAAATCGCCAACTGAGACGGGTGCATCAACGTCATACCACGCTAGTTTTTCTTTGCCCATTAGAGCGGCTTTACGATTTAAAAAGTCTAAGTAAGGTTGCTTATGGTTAGTAATAGCTTGCCACATAGCATCCAGCGTTTCTTTTTCAATACGGTTATAGCGAAGTGGCTCTTCCATAAAGTCAGTTGAACCATGAAGTTTGTAATCTTCTAAACGAAAACCTTGCAAATGGTTTAATGTTTCAGCAAAGAGTGGCGCATAACTTGCCCAAGCTTCTTCCCATTTCACAAACAACTGTTGGCGTACTGCTGGATCTGAATCGGAGTACATTCGGTTCATTGCTTGACCAGCTGACAACTCTTGAATGCGTCCATCTGCTGCTTCAAATGGTATTTTGATATAAGAAACTAAGGTGTCATAATGATTACTCCAAGCATGGAAGCCATCTTGACTTAGTTTAGACAGCATACTTTCTTCCGCTTCGCTTAATAAGCGGTTTCCTTTTTCTCTTGTTTCAGTTAGAGCAAAGGCTAAATTTTCAAATGCTTCAAGTTTAATAAGCGCTCCAAAATCTTCGTCAGAAATAGCCGCTAGTTTTTTTATAACAGATGTTTGAACAATTGCGTATTGACTAGATAGTTGCGCAATTTGATTGCGGACAATCGGTGCATGTGTGTTAGTAACATCAGCTGATTGAACAGCATTGATAAAACTAGCCGTTTGAGAAATCGCTTTAGTAATGATTTCTGATTGGGCGATTAGGGTTTGGAATGTTTGATAGTGTGGCTTATCTGATGCTGGTTCCCAACTCTCATTTAAGTTGAAATAAGCTTTCACATCTTCCTCAATCACAACGAGTTTATCTTGAAGCTCTTTAGAATGGCTTCCACCTGGGAATATAGAGTCTAAGTCCCATGTTAACGGGTATTTCATAAAATTCTCCTTCCAAAATACAAAAATTAATAATCTTTATTAACTTTAGAATAAAGAAAGGAAAAATGCAAAACAAATTGATTAAAAGTTTTTAAGAAGGATTTGCACAACAGCCCTATAATTGCTAAAATAAAGAGGTTAATTAAACAAAGAGAAGAGGGATTGGATGGCTGGACATTCAAAATGGAGTAAAATTAAGAATTCTAAAGGTGCAGCAGATCAACAACGTGGAAAAGTTTTTCAAAAATTTTCCAAAGAGATTTATGTTGCTGCAAAAAGTGGTGGACCGGATCCCTCGTCTAACCCAGCATTACGCTTGAAAATCGAAAAAGCAAAAGCAGCTAACATGCCTAACGATAATATTAATCGCGCGATTAAAAAAGCATCAAGTTCTGGTGAAGGCGAAAACTATGAAGAAATCAATTATGAAGGATATGGACCAAATGGTGTTGGTGTTCTGGTATTAGCTTTAACAGATAACCGCAACAGAAGCGCAACAAACATTCGTGTGGCTTTTAATAAAAACGGTGGTTCTTTAGGTGAAACAGGCTCTGTTTCTTATATGTTTGACCGTAAAGGCTATATCGCTATTGAACGTGAAGGTTTGGATATTGATGAAGATACGATGATGATGAGTGTGCTTGAAGCCGGTGGGGAAGAGTTAGAAACATCTGATGATGTTTTTGAAATCTATACTGATCCAGCCGATTTGAATGATGTACGCGATGCTCTTGAAGCAGAAGGCTACAAGATTGCGCAAGCAGAATCAACAATGGTACCACAAACATTAATGGATATTGATCCAGATAAAGAAACTCAATTTAGAATGATGATTGAAAAACTTGAAGATGACGATGATGTTCAAGAAGTCTTTCATAACGCAAACTTATCAGAAGACTAAAAAAGAAGCAGCTCCTAGGAGTTGCTTCTTTCTTTGTTTTCAGCAGTTTCAATCATTTCATTCATCTTATGCTGATATTCTTCATCAGAAATGATGTAAGAGAAGCCTTCTCCAACAACATTTTGAACCTCTGAAATGACTACAAAGGCTTTATCATCAATAGAAGAAATCAACTTATTTAACGGCATAATTTGCTGGCGGTTAATAACAACCATGATCACTTTTTTATTGTCTTTACGATAATAACCTGATGCTTCAAATAAAGTCATTCCTCGACCAATAACACGGTCAATCTCCCTTGCAATCTCCTCGTAGTGGTCTGAAATAATAAAGACTGATTTTTTCGGATTAAATCCTTCTAAAATAAAGTTTAGTACCTTAGTTTGGATGTAGAGATGAACGACGGTTAAGACGACATTTTCTAAGCCAATAATAAAAATAGACGGGCCAACGATTAAAACATCAATAACGACTAAAGCCGTTGCAGTACTCCAGCCTAAATACTTATTAAGAATTAAGGCAATAATATCTGTCCCAGCAGTAGAGCCACCAGCTTGCATAATGATACCGAGTGATAATCCAATCAAAGCACCCGAACAAATCGGTGCCAGAATGGGATTTGTCATCACAAATGCCCAGCCATAGGTTAATTCTAAAAAGACAGAAACCATAACCGTTGAAAAAATAGTCAATCCCATTGTTTTTTTATCTAAATAACGATAACCAATTGCTAATATAAATGCATTTAAAACCATGGTTGTAATAGAAACTGGTATGTCTGATAAATAATAAATCATTAATCCAATCCCAGTTACGCCACCTTCACCTAAATGATTAGGGATAGAGAAAGTATTAATGGCAATTGAAAAAATAAATGCGCCAATGGTACATAGAAAAATAGATGTACTTGTTTTTAAATTCATAACGGTCCTCCTAAAAACACTCGCTAGCTAGTATTATAACAAATTTCAAACTAAAAAAACGGAAATTGATTCTTTTGCGGATTATATATATGAAAGGAGCGAAGATGATGGAAGCAAAAATAACCGAAATGCTAGGGCTTGCAGTAAAGGCTGGAGTAAGTGATATTCATATTTTACCGAATAAGAACAGCTACGATATCTATTTCCGTGTGCCATCTGGTTTGAAGAAAATGATGATGTTGTCAGTCGTAAGTGGTGAAAAGTACCTCTCTTACTTTAAATTTCTATCGAATATGGATATTGGTGAAAAACGAAAGCCTCAGTCTGGAGCCTGTCATATTGTAATTAATCAGGAAGAAATTGAACTACGCTTATCAACAATATCGAACTATCGTTATCAAGAATCAATGGTTTTGCGACTTTTATATGACCACAATGATCGTAAACGAAATCAGATGCATGTGTTCTTTCCTAAAGATTATCAAACATTAGAAAAGATGTTAAAGGTTAAGAGCGGCTTAATCTTGTTTTCAGGACCCGTTAGTTCGGGAAAGACGACAACCATTTATCACTTTTTAAGAAAACTTTATGATGAAGAACCGTTGCAAATTATCACGATGGAAGAACCGGTGGAGATTAAAGAACCGCGTTTTTTGCAATCAGAGATTAATGAAAAGGCGGGTTTGGTTTATGACGTTCTCATTAAGCAATCACTACGACACCATCCAGATATCTTAGTTATTGGTGAAATTCGCGATGAAAATACTGCCCGAATGGCTGTTAGAAGCGCGCTAACGGGACATTTGGTCATTGCGACTATTCATGCTAAGGAGTGTATCGGTGTGATTACACGTATGTTAGATTTAAACGTTTCTCATGAACAATTAAAGCAATCACTGATTGGTATTGTTTCTCAACGTATGCTCAATAAATACTGCTACTTATGTGAAGGGGCGTGTTCAATCTACTGTTCTCATTTTTCTGTTTATGAGAAAAAGGCTATTTTATTTGAATTATTAAATGATCAACCGTTAAAAAATATTCTTTACGAAGAAGGGAGGGGAGCGCAGTTTGTCAGAATGAATCACAAATTGCGGAAAGCTTATGCCTGTGGTTACATCAGCAGTAAAGACTATGAGAGCAACCAAATCTTCTGAAAAGTGGACTCTAAATCAACAGTGCTTATTTTTAAATCGGCTATCAGAGTTGCTAGCGGAAGGATTCTCTATCAGTGAAGCTATTTCTTTCTTAAAAATTATGATGGTGAAGCAAGAATCTCAACTTGACCAAGTTGTTAAACGAATGGCATCGGGTGAGTCTTTTCCTTCAAGTCTGTCCAGTCTAGGATATTCAGCAGACATTATCACACAGCTCCACTTTTCTATTCGGAACGGTCAATTAATCGAGACTCTATCATTTTGTGCAAGCCAAATGAAAAGAAAACAAAGCCAAAGCCAACAAGCAAAAAAAGTGATAGCTTATCCTAGTTTTCTCATTTTATTAGCGACACTTATGATGATTGCCATACGGCATTATTTACTGCCAACATTGGAAAGTTCAGTTACAAATGATAACAAATGGGGAATAATAATGATTATCTTTTTAGAAAAACTCCCTTATATGATGTGCAGTCTCGTATTTATTGTTTTGCTAGTCGCGAGTATGCTTAATCGCTATTTAAATAAGAAATCAGCTTATGACCATGTCTGTTTTTTAATTAGGATGCCTATATTTGGAAAATGGTACTCAGATTATTATACCTTTTATTTTTCTCGTGAGTTAGGCTATGCCTTACTCAACGGTCAGTCGATATATCAATTTCTAGAGATGGTTTCCTCCGAGTCAACTAATCAGTTGCTTCGTGAGTTGGCGGATTTGATTTCGACGGATTTATTAGCGGGTGATGATTTACCAACTATCATGGCGAAGTTTCCTATTTTTAGAAAAGAGCTAACTTGGATTACTTACCATGGTCAACTAACCAGTCAGTTGGGGAAGAAATTAAAACTATTTTCGCAGGAGTGCTACCAACAATTAATGACTGATATCGAACGAAAGATAAATTATTTACAGCCTGTTTTATTTCTATTCATTGGATTAATTATTGTTTTGATTTACGGCATTCTTATGTATCCCATGTTGTCAATGATGAAAGGAATGTATTAAGATGAAAAAATTAATAAAATGTAATAACAAACATGCGTTCACTCTTGTAGAAATGTTGATTGTCCTCTTGATTATTTCTGTTCTTAGCTTGCTCATTATCCCTAATCTCAATGAAACTTCTAGTAAAGTAAACAAAGATGGCATGGTGGCGCTAGAGCAATTAATTATTTCCCAACTAGATCTCTACGAACTTCGTGAAGGCACAAGGCCATCTATACAAAAATTGGCTGAGGACAAGTATATTACCGACGCTCAGCTGAATAAAGCGATTGACTGGGGAATAATAGTTGAATAGTAAGTGGCAATCAGGATTTAGTTTACTTGAATCCTTGATTGTCCTCATGGTGACATCCCTTATATTTCTGCTGTCTTCTACAACTGCTAATCATCAAAGTAACAACGTAGAGCTTCGCTATTTCGTCAATCATTTTTTAACAGAGTTAGAGAAGGCTCAAAACTATGCGGTTATTCAGAATAAAGCCGTAAAAGTTGAAATAATAACGATCAGTGGCAACACGACAATTCAATTCTTTACGGCTTCTCCTGATTACCATTTTAAAAAGGAACGCTTAGTTTTACCGACAGGTGTTCGAGCTGATAGGGACCAGTCATTTTGGGTGAAAGGAGACACAGGCTATATTCAACCAACTACCATTTATTTTTCAAACAGTCAAAATGCTTACAAAATTACTATCCAAATGGGGATGGGGAGGTATCGTGTTGAAGAAATTAAACGATAAGCGAGGATCAATTCTCTATGAGAGTTTGATTGCGATGATGATTGTTAGTTTAATAACGACCATCCTTTTGCCTGCTATCATCGGTATGATGTCTGGAGTAAATGATGATAAGGAAGAAGTTGAAATATGGCGTTTTTGTTATGACAGCTTAATAGAAGCATCTATAGATGACCAAGTAACTGGAACGACTAGTCGATTATCCGATAATCTCCAACTAACAGCTTCTATAGCAAAAACAAAAGTAACTATTTATTGTCAATCAGTGAAAGGAAGTCGTTATGAAACGATTTATCTTGAGTAGGAATAGCAGAGGCTTTAGTTTGGTAGAAAGTCTGCTGGCTTTGTTTATCAATAGTTTAGTTTTGATATTACTAGGTCATGTATTTAGTAGCTTACAACTCATTCAAACAACACTTCATAGTGATAAAAATATAGAGTGGCATTTATTTTTAAATCAGGTTGAAAATGACATAAACACTAAAACATTAACTAAAAAAAGAGAACATGAACTGACGTTTTTAGAGAAGAAGTCAACTGATGTCATTAGTTATGAGTGGCGTAATAGCGAAGTCGTTCGGACTAAAAATAGTAGTGGTTATGTTCCGATGATTAGTAAATTAAAATCGGTCAGGTATGATGATAAATCATCCAACCAGCTTGTCGGTGTCAGAATTAATTTTATTAACGGTCAAATATTAGAAGGGACGATTAAAGTTGAACCTCATAACGAATAAGAGAGGGTCGATTCTACCACTATTGTTAGTGGGTTTGTTTTTAACACAGCTTTGCTTTTTTAGTGTTTGCTATATTTATAAGAATCAAGCAGAAACCTACCAACTATTAAAAGAACATTACCAATCACAAAGTATGCTATTGATGACTGAGCAATTTATTAAAGAAGGTGAAAAGGAAAACGTCTATTCTTATAATATTGGTGACGTATCTGTTAGCTATGAAAGAGACCGAATCATTTTGACTAGCTGTTTGAACACAGGTTATCAGGGAAATTTAATCATCACAATTGAGGAATGAGCTGTTTTTCAAACAGCTCATTTTTAATTATGAAAAAACTTGCTCGCTATTTTCATAATTTTTACCTCACAGCTTAATTATTTGCTATAATAGGATAGGATTATGTCATTTTACGTTTAAACTTGAAAGGAAGTAGATGAAGTGAGTAGACTTTCAAACATACAAAAAGCCTTAAAAGAAGAAAATTTGGATGCTATTTTAGTAACTAGCCCATATAATTTGAGATATGTTTCTAATTTTACAGGTACAACAGGATTAGCAGTCATTACACAAGAGAAAGGTTTTTTTGTCACTGACTTCCGTTATACACGTCAAGCTGGCGAACAAGCTGATGATTATGAAGTTGTTCAAAATCGTGGACCAATCTATCATGAAGTCAAACGTATTGTAGAAGAAAATAAGATTGAGCAATTAGGCTTTGAAGATGCTTATGTTTCTTTTAGAAACTACGATGAATTGGAAGGTTTATTAGATGCTGACCTTGTTCCAATTAGCGGCTTGATTGAAGAGCTACGTGAAGTTAAAGATGAGGAAGAAATTGCAACAATCAAAAAAGCATGTGAAATTGCAGATGCTGGTTTCAAGTATATCCTTGATTACATTAAACCAGGTGTGTCAGAAATTGAGATTGCGAATCGGTTAGACTTCCATATGCGTGAACTTGGCGCAACAAGCGTTTCCTTTGATACAATCGTTGCAAGTGGTTACCGCTCAGCAATGCCACACGGCGTAGCTAGTGAAAAACTGATTGAACAAGGTGATTTTGTCACACTTGATTTTGGGTGCTACTACAATGGTTATGTGTCTGATATGACAAGAACGGTTTCTGTCGGTGAACCTGATCCAAAATTGAAAGAAATCTACGATGTTGTTTTACAAGCACAACTTAAAGTAAATGAAGCAGCTAAACCAGGTATGACTGGTATCGAAGTCGATAGTATCGCAAGAGACTACATTACTGAAAAAGGTTACGGTGAATACTTTGGTCATTCTAATGGGCACGGTATTGGGCTAGAAATTCACGAAGGTCCAAACACCTCTCAAAAATCACCAAAAGTTCTTGTTGAAAATAATGTCATTACTAACGAGCCAGGTATCTATATTGATGGATTAGGTGGCGTACGTATTGAAGATGATTTATTATTAACAAAAAATGGGAATGAAGTATTAACTTTTTCACCAAAAGAACTGATAATTCTCTAATAAAATGGCAACTAAAGCCAACAATATGGTAAACTAAAGCAAAAGTATCGCTCAGGAGGAAATAGAATGATTTCAGTAAACGATTTTAAAACAGGACTAACAGTTGAAATAGATGGCGGACTATGGCGCATTATGGATTTTCAACATGTTAAACCAGGAAAAGGTGCAGCTTTTGTACGTTCAAAATTAAGAAACCTACGTACTGGTGCTGTTCAAGAAAAAACATTCCGTTCAAATGAAAAAGTAGGTCGTGCACACATCTCTAACAGAAAAATGCAATACCTATATGCAAGTGGAGATGCTCATGTCTTCATGGATATGGACAACTACGAGCAAGTTGAATTAAACGAAGCTCAAATTGAAGAAGAACTAAAATACCTAAAAGAAAACATGGAAGTTCATTTAATTATGTACGGAGATGAAACATTAGGTGTTGAATTACCAAATACGGTAACATTAACTGTATCTGAAACAGAGCCTGGTATTAAGGGTGATACTGCTTCAGGTGGATCAAAACCTGCAACAATGGAAACAGGTTTAGTTATTAACGTCCCATTCTTCGTTAATGCTGGAGATCAACTTATCGTAAATACATCTGAAGGATCTTATGTATCACGCGCGTAAGCTACCAGAATAAAAGAGGAGGTAATCAAGATGGATGAAGCAAACATCTCGATTAGAGAAAAAAATGCATCTTTAGGAAAAATTGAAATTGCGCCCGAAGTAATAGAAGTCATTTCAGGTGTTGCAACTCATGAAGTAGAAGGCGTATATGCCATGCAAGGATCATTTAAAAGTGGTGTAAATGAATTGTTAGGCCGTTCTGCTCACAATAAAGGTGTTCATCTTGAAATGGATGAAAATGGCCTGTCTGTAGACATTTATTGCTATATTAAATACGGCGCATCCGTTCCTAAAGTAGCTATGGAAATCCAACAAAAAGTAAAAGAACAAATTTTATTTATGAGTGATTTAGAAGTCAGCATGGTAAATGTTCATGTTGTTGGATTAGTAACTCCAAAGGGAATGGAAAAACAAGAGCCGTTAACCGAGAAAGAAGCGGGTGAATAATCTGTGACTTTCCCAACACTTAATCGTCATCAAGTAAGGGAAAAGGCGCTTCAAGCGATTTTTCAACTAAAATCTAATGACGAGTTAGATATCGATACAGCTATTGAAATGGCAAGACTGAGTGATTATGAAAAACAATATGATACACATGGCTGGCCTGAAGAACCTTATTTGTATCGATTAGTAGAAGGCGTTTTGACAAATCAGGATCCTATTAACGAAAAAATCCGTCCTTATTTGAAAAAATGGACATTAGAACGGTTACCTAGAACGGATGTTATCATCTTACAACTCGCAGTTTTTGAAATGTTATTTGTTGATGAAGCGGATGTTCCAAGCCGTGTTGCATTAAACGAAGCCATCGAGTTAGCTAAAGAGTATTGTGATGACAGTTCTCGTAAGTTTATCAATGGTGTGTTATCGAATTTAATGACCCATACAGAAAATCCTTAATGAGTATTCATTAAGGATTTTTTATTGATTGGGGATTCTTTTTCATACTGATTTTTAAAGTCAGTTGATTATGGTAAAATGAAAGGAAATAATATAAAAGGAATGATGATATGGATACGCAACTACTTGATGGAAAAAAATTAGCACAAAAAATGCAAGCTGAGATGAAAGAACGTGTCTCACTTTTGAAAGAAAAAGGAATCATTCCAGGCTTAACGGTTATTCTAGTAGGTGAAGACAAAGCAAGCCAAGTTTATGTTAGAAATAAAGAAAGACAAGCCAAACAGGCAGGAATTAACTCTCAAGTGATTCGTTTACCAGAAGAAACCTCTCAGGTAGACTTAATTAAACAAGTTGAACAATTAAACCAAGATTCAACGGTGCATGGGATATTAGTACAGTTACCATTGCCAAAGCATATTGATGAACAAACCGTTTTATTATCCATTGCCTATGAAAAAGATGTGGATGGCTTCCATCCAATGAATATGGGGAATTTCTTCCTTGGAAATGATGGCGCATTACCGTGTACGCCTTATGGCATTATGAAATTATTAGCAGAATATGATATTTCTTTAGAGGGCAAGCGCGCTGTAGTTATTGGACGTAGTAATATTGTAGGTAAACCGATGGCGGTTATGCTGATGAACGAACATGCAACGGTAACGATTGCTCACTCACGGACACAAGACTTAAAAGCTTTAGCAAAACAAGCTGATATTCTCGTTGTTGCGATTGGACGCGGACATTTTATTACCGGCGACGATATTAAAGAAGGTGCCGTTGTCGTTGACGTAGGAATGAACCGTAACGATGAAGGTAAATTAATTGGTGATGTTGACACAGAATCAGTTAAAGGTATCGCTAGCTATGTAACACCTGTTCCAGGTGGTGTAGGTCCAATGACGATTACTATGCTATTAGACCAAACGATTCAAAAAGCGGAAGAATTAAACTGAGGTGAGTAAGTGACAACGCAGTATTTAACAGTTACCGCATTAACAAAATACATCAAGCGAAAATTTGATGCTGACCCTCATCTTGATCGTGTTTTTTTAACGGGTGAAGTTTCGAACTACCGTAAACGACCAAGACATCAGTATTTTAGTATTAAGGATGATCATTCATTAATACAAGCGGTGATGTACCAAAGAGAATTTAATCAATTAAAATTTAATCTACAAGATGGTATGAAAGTCCTACTTATTGGTCGAGTAAATGTCTATGAACCAAGCGGGAGTTACAATATCGTTATTGAGCATATGGAACCAGATGGTATTGGCGCTCTGTATCAAGCTTATACAGAATTAAAAGACAAACTATCTAAGGAAGGGTTGTTTTCACGGACAAAACGCCCATTGCCAGCTTATCCCAAAAAAATAGCGGTAGTAACAAGTCCGAGCGGTGCTGTTATCCGCGATATTATGACCACCATTAAAAGGCGCTATCCGATTGCACAAATTGAACTATATCCAACGGTTGTTCAAGGCAAAGGGTCTGTTCAAAGCATTGTTGAGAATCTAAAACAAATTAACCGACAAGATGACATTGATGTAGCGATTATTGGCCGGGGTGGTGGCTCCATTGAAGATTTGTGGTCGTTCAATGAAGAAGCGGTCATCAGGCAAATTGTAGAGATGAACATGCCGATTATATCCTCCGTGGGTCACGAGACGGATACCACTTTGTCAGATTTAGCAGCAGATATTCGAGCAGCGACACCAACTGCTGCAGCTGAATTATCTGTCCCTGTTTTAGCAGACCTTATTCAAGGCATTCAACAGTCTGAACAACGCTTATACCGTGCTTTAAAAAATAAACTGGCGGTTCGACAAGAAACACTGAATCGTTTAATGCATTCTTATGTTTTTCGTCAACCAAACCGTCTGTACGAAGGACATTTACAGAAGCTAGATCAGCTGTCGACACAATTACAGCAGCAAACACAGCAACATTATCAAAATAAATCTCGTCAGTTTGAACAACTAGATGCACGACTACGAGCTGCAAGTCCTAGAACGCAATTGGTACTTGCCCAACGCTCATTTGAAAACTTAGATAAACTACGAATAGCTAGCATGACACGCTATATGGATCAAAAGAAACGTGACTTTAGTCAAGTCATTGAGTCACTAGACTTGTTAAGCCCCTTAAAAATTATGGCCAGAGGCTATTCTTATACAACCCTAGATCAAACAATTGTAAAGTCGGTTCAACAGTTGGCGTTATCTAAGACGATTGACGTGCACTTACAAGATGGGATTGTACGTGCCGAAGTAATAGATATTCAGGAGGAACACCATGAGTGAAATAAACATTGAGTCATTGACATTTGAACAAGCCATGAAAGAATTGGAAACAATTGTAACAAGCTTGGAATCAGGAGATGTGGCGTTAGAAGATGCGTTAAAACAATTTCAAGAAGGCATGGCATTGAGTAAACACTGCCAAGATACTCTTAATCATGCCGAACGAACATTAACAAAAATGATCGCTCCAGATGGCAGTGTTCAAGAGTTTGACGTAACTGAATAAGGAGTCAAAAACAAAATGAAAAAAGAGTTACTATTAGTTGAAGAAATGGCTTCTTTTGAGAACTATCTCATTGAAGCAGTAAAAAAATATGCCCATACATCAGAGGAATTACTTGAGGCGATGACGTATTCATTGTCAACCGGTGGCAAACGGTTCCGCCCTTTGTTACTTTTGGCAGCAGTAAAGTTAGGAAAAGGATCAATGATTGATGCGTTTCCAGTGGCTGCAGCACTAGAGTGGATCCATACTTACTCATTAATCCATGATGATCTACCAGCGATGGATAATGATGATTATCGACGTGGCAAGTTGACAACCCATAAGGCTTTTAGCGAAGCAACAGCTATTTTAGCAGGCGATGCGCTGTTAACAGCTGCGTTTAATATTATTTTGGACCAAGAGGATATCCCTGCTAACAAGCGCGTACAACTTGCGAAAAGTTTAGGTGAAGCATCTGGCGCAAATGGCATGGTCGCAGGACAAATGGCAGACATTCAAGGCGAGAGCGCATCATTAACGTTTGACGATGTTGTCGCTATTCATAAGAAGAAAACAGGAGCTTTAATTGAATTCGCTGTTTTAGCTGGAAGTTTGATTGCAGACATGAGTGTTAATGCCAGTGTGTCGCTTCATAAATATGCAGAACACCTTGGGTTGGCTTACCAAATTCACAACGACTTAAAGGATGTTGTTTTAACAGAAGACGAATCTGGAAAGCAAGCCAATCGTGATCAAGAGCTTGGTAAAAACACTTATCCATCCTTATTAGGACTAGAAGGTGCCATTCAGAAACTTGACGATGAAATTGCGGAAGCAGAAAAGCAAATTGAGCTGATTAGACAATCAGATGATACCAAATTGAATTTAGCGTTATTAGACGTATTTATCGAGTTACTAGAATTTGTTAAGCTCGACCAAGGAGTTTAGAATGGAAAAAGAACGATTAGACTTACTTGTTGTCCAACAAGGATTAGCAGAAACACGAGAAAAAGCAAAACGGATGATTATGGCCGGTCAAATTTATGATGAAAATAATCAACGCTATGATAAGGCAGGCGAAAAAGTAAAAACAAGTCTCTCTTTACATGTTAAAGGTGAGCGCTTGAAATATGTAAGCCGAGGTGGCTTGAAACTTGAGAAAGCCTTAAAGGAATTTTCAATTTCTTTAGAAGATAAAGTCGTTTTAGATATTGGCTCTTCAACAGGTGGCTTTACCGATGTTTCACTACAAAGCGGTGCTAGCCATTGTTATGCTTTAGATGTCGGTACGAACCAATTGGACTGGAAGTTAAGAAATGACGACCGTGTTACTGTTATGGAAAAAACAAATTTCCGCCACAGTAAACCGGAAGATTTCACGGAAGGGCAGGTTCTTTTTGCTTGTATGGATGTGTCTTTTATTTCTTTGAAGCTTATTTGGCCAGTTTTAAAAACGGTTTTAGCAGCGAATGGAGAAGCTGTTGCCTTAATTAAACCGCAATTCGAAGCGGGTAAAGATAAAGTAGGTAAAAAAGGAATCGTCGCTGATCCACAAATCCATAAAGATGTCATTGAAGATATGTTAGCTTTTGCTTGTGAAACAGGATTTAATGTTTTGAATCTATCTTATTCACCAATCACAGGGGGTACGGGAAACATTGAATTTCTTGTTCACTTGCAGTCAGCTTCAGAAGAAAAAGGAGCAATTGCTGATCATGTCTCTGTGACTGATGTCATTAAAGAGGCTCATAGCCAATTAAAAAATAAAACCATTACACTCCGATAATGAACAAGAAGGAGAAAACCTATGCTTCAAGAATTATCCATTAAAAATTTTGCTATTATCGATAGCCTTAGAATTGGATTCGAAGGCGGTATGACGGTTCTAACAGGTGAAACGGGAGCAGGTAAATCCATTATTATTGATGCTGTTGGATTGTTAGCGGGTGGACGAGGATCAACTGACTTAATTCGTCATGGTGAAGATAAAACCGTCTTACAAGGTTTGTTTACTTTTCCAAAATCAAATAATTTGAAAGAACGACTAGAGACGTATGGGATTGATTATGATGACGACCAAATTTTATTGCAAAGAGAATTATCTCGTAATGGCAAAAATGTGGCCCGTGTTAATGGAAGTATCGTAACGGTTTCTATTTTACGTGAGATTGCCAGCCATTTAATTGATATTCATGGCCAAAACGAGCATCAAGAACTCATGAATGCCCAAAATCACCTTTATTTGTTGGACCAATTTGCTGATGAGCTGACTAAAAAACAGTTGCTACGTTACCAAGCGGATTACGATGCTTATAAACAGGCTAAAGAAGAACTGGAACGTTTGCAATCAGACGAGCAGGAAAATATTCAACGGATTGATCTACTGACCTTTCAAATTGATGAAATCGAACAAGCGAAGCTTATTGATAATGAAGAAGACAGTTTACTAGAAGAACGCAGTTTACTGGCAAACTATCAACGTATTTTAGAAGGATTAACGAATGCTTATCGGTCACTTCAAGGCGAAGAAGGTAGTGCAGCCATTGATCAGATTGGTTTTGGTATGGAATCACTTGAACGTATTCAAGATTTTAGCCCTGCCTATGCTGGCTTTTATAGCAGCATATCAGAAGCTTATTATCAATTAGAAGATGTGATTGCATCTATTCGAAATGAAGTTGATGATTTAAGCTATGATGAAGGACGGTTGAATGAAATCGAGCTTCGACTAGAAGTTATTCATCAGTTAAAACGAAAATATGGCGCTTCAATCCTAGAAATTAAAGCGTATTATGAAAAGATTGTCTTAGAACTCGATATGATTTCGAATAAAGAAAGCTATATTGCACGTCTAACAAAAGAATTTAACCAAGCTAAAGAAACGGTTGAGAAGACGGGGCAAACATTAAGCACAATGAGGCATAAAGTTGCTAAAAAGCTTGAAGCAGATGTTGAAAAACAGTTAAAAGAACTATATATGGAGAAAGCAACATTTAAGGTTCATTTTAATGAACCGGCTGGAACCATTTATTCAGACGGCTTAGACCAAGTTGAATTCTACATCGCAACAAACGTTGGTGAACCGTTAAAACCATTGACTAAAGTAGCCAGTGGTGGTGAGTTATCACGGATGATGTTAGCCCTAAAAACAATTTTCACTCAAACTCAAGGCATAACTAGTATTATTTTTGATGAGGTAGACACAGGTGTAAGTGGTCGTGTTGCCCAAGCAATCGCTAATAAAATTCATGTTGTTGCTGCTCATTCACAAGTCTTATGTATCAGTCATCTGCCTCAAGTAGCTGCTATGGCAGACCATCATTTTTACATTGAAAAAGAAGTCACTGACAACCGTACGCTGACTCATGTTAATGCGATCAATGAAGATAAACGCACGATGGAAATTGCGCGTATGTTAGCTGGTAGTGATATTACTGAACTGTCAATTGCTCACGCCAAGGAATTACTAGATTTGGCAAAACAATAGATGTAAGAAAGGAGCGGTCACTTTGAAAACCAATGTCATTGCACATAGAGGAAGCAAAGGGACAACTCCCGAGAATACCAAAGCTTCTTTCCTAGAAGCGCTAGCGGTCAAGAGTGATGGCATCGAACTAGATGTCCATTTATCTAAGGATAATAGGCTAGTTGTCATTCACGATGAAACCATCGATCGCACCACAAATGGTAAGGGTGCAGTTGTAGACTATACGCTTGAAGAGCTAAAACAATTTGATGCCGGCAGTTGGTTTGCTGAGTCATTTAAAGAAGAGCGAATCTTAAGCCTAGAAGACGTCTTATTACTTTTATCAGAACGCGAATTTAAGGGCATATTAAATATCGAATTAAAAACTGATCAAAATGAGTACCAAGGCATTGAGAAAATTGTTCTAGACTTAGTAGGCAAGATAAAGCCTGACTTTCGAATTGTTTATTCGAGTTTTAATTATCGTACGCTAGAGCGTCTAACGCAGTTAAATCCCGATGTTGAGTTTGCACTCTTATTTAATGAGAAAAATAAAAATCATAAACAACTTAAAAATGGCATAACAGTTTTAGCATGGCATACCGGATTAAAAACCTTACTCCATATACTGTTCCAAACTCGGTCTATTCCTATACGAGTATGGACGGTAAATCATTCAGCTTTGTTAGCCTTTTGCTTTAGAAAAAAAGTTGATAGTGTCATTACGGATTTTCCTGAAAAGGCATTGCGTATTAGGAGGATCGTGCAAGGTGAATAAAAAAAAGAAAGTTATTGTTATTATGGGCCCCACAGCTGTTGGAAAAACAGCGTTGGGTGTTCAATTAGCTAAACAATACAACGGCGAAGTTATTAATGGAGATTCTCTTCAAGTTTATCGCACACTTGATATTGGAACAGCGAAAGTGACGGAGGAAGAAATGGATGGTGTCGTTCATCATCTGATTGATATTGTCGATCCAGCAGCGCCTTATACGGCAAGTGACTTTAAGGAAGCAGCTGAAGCAGCGATTGAAGCCATTCACCAAAAGGGCAAGCTTCCGATTATTGTTGGAGGATCTGGTTTGTATATTCAAGGCCTGTTAAGTGACTTAACGTTCGGCAATGCAGGTGATGATCTTTTATATCGCGCCCATCTTGAAGAGGAACTAGCTGAAACATCAGCTGAATCAATGTGGAATAAATTGTTGGCGATTGATCCGAAAGCGGCTCAAGCCATTCATCCTAATAATTCTAGACGGGTTATTCGAGCATTAGAAGCGATTCACGTCAGTGGTCAGTTGTTTTCAGATCAAGAGTTAGAGGTCAACGATCGGTACGATAGCTTGCTGATTGCTTTAAACTGTGACCGCGGACTCTTGTATGAACGCATTAACGGTCGCGTTGACAGCATGCTAGAAAAGGGTCTGCTAGAAGAAGCCCGTTTTCTTTATGATTTAGCAGAGAGAGAAAATAACCAAGCCCACAAAGGAATTGGTTATAAAGAGTGGTTCCCATATTTTGATGGACAGATTAGTTTTGACGATGCTAAAGAAGCCGTTAAACAAAACTCAAGACGCTATGCGAAACGTCAGCTAACGTGGTTTAGAAATCGCATGGCAAATGTCCATTGGTTTGATGTTTTTGATCAAAACTATCAGTTAGATGTTAATCAAGTTGTCACACATTTTATAGAAAGGGGTGATTAGTTGGAGACAGCAAAAGAGCAAGAACGCGTTATTCTGGTTTCTGTACAGACACGTCAGTCCGATGACCTATTTGACTATGAACTACAAGAACTAGCGAATTTGACGGAGACTGTTGAAGGGGAAGTTGTAGCCGTTTTAACACAGAAAAAGGATAGTATCGATCCTAGAACCGTTATTGGTAAAGGGAAACTAGAAGAGCTAACCCATTTGGTTGAAGAATTTAACCCACATACGGTTATTTTTGAACAAGAATTATCACCACGTCACCTTAGAAACCTACAAGAGGCGCTTCCGTGTAAAGTGATTGACCGTATTCAATTAATTTTAGATATTTTTGCGATGCGTGCTAAAAGTAAGGAAGGGAAACTACAAGTTTCGCTTGCCCAACTGAATTACCTTTTACCAAGACTAACGGGCCAGGGGGTCAATATGTCGCGTTTAGGTGGGGGAATTGGCACTCGTGGACCAGGTGAGACGAAGCTGGAAACAGACCGCCGTCATATCCATCGCCAGATTACTGAAATCAAAAAAGAATTGGAAGAAACAGAAAAACATCGCCAGCGCTCACGCGAAAAAAGGCAAGCGAGCGGTGTCTTTCAAATTGGTTTGATTGGTTATACCAATGCTGGGAAATCAACTATTTTAAACCGTTTAACGGATGCAGGAACATTTGAAGAAAATCTCTTGTTTGCAACTCTTGATCCATTAACACGAAAAATGGTCTTTCCAAATCAATTCAAAGCAACCTTAACTGATACAGTTGGTTTCGTTCAAAACTTACCAACGCAACTGATTCATGCCTTCCATTCTACTTTGGAAGAAAGTAGGGGCGTTGATTTGTTCCTTCATGTGGTAGATTCATCGCAAGAATTTGTTGACCAACAAGAAGAAACAGTGCTCTCTTTAATAGAAGACTTAAAGATGCAAGAAACGCCGATTATTACGGTTTACAATAAAAAAGATATGATTCACGATAACTTCCAGCCTCATTTACACCCGCATATTGTTATATCAGCCTTAGATGAGAATGATATTGCTAAACTGCAAGACTTTATGTGGAACGAAATTAAGAAGCATTTAGTTGCCTATGAGCGTGAGGTGCCATTGTTAGATGGTGGTAGTTTGTTTAATCAACTTCAACAAGAAACATTCGTTGAAGAAATGGATTTAATAGAAGAAAAGAATGTCTATTTGTTTAAAGGCTACGCAAAAAGACAGTCAAAATGGTTAGGAGATAGTCAAATAAATGAGTAACATTGAAGCAATTGTAGATAAAATTGACAAGCAACTACAACCTGTCTTTAAGCAGGTTCAAGATAATGCTTTGTTTAACCAAAAGAAAGTATTGGATGGTTTTAGAAACTGTAACGTCAGTGATTATCATTTTAATCCAAGTACTGGGTATGGTTACAACGATACAGGCCGAGATACCTTAGAAGAATTGTATGCAGACGTGTTTAAAGCAGAAGCAGCACTTGTGAGACCACAAATTATTTCTGGTACACATGCCATTTCGACCGCCTTATTGGGACTCCTTCGCCCAGGAGATGACTTGTTGTATATCACAGGTCAGCCTTACGATACGTTATTAGATATCGTTGGTGTAACAGGAAACGGAATTGGTTCTTTAATAGAGTATCAAATCGGTTATGACCATGTTGATTTACTAGAAAATGGTGCAGTTGATTTTGATACAGTTGCAGAAAAAATATCAGAAAAAACCAAAATCATTGGTATTCAACGTTCACGTGGTTATGCGAACCGTCCATCATTCACGATTGAAGATATCCGTCAAATGATTGAACGTGTTCGTGAATTAGCACCTCATGCCATCTTCTTTGTCGATAACTGTTATGGTGAATTCGTAGAAAAGATGGAACCAATCGAAGTTGGAGCCGATTTAATTGCAGGATCCTTAATTAAAAACCCAGGTGGCGGTATCGTCAAAATGGGTGGTTATATAGCAGGTAAGGAAGAGTTGATTGAGAAGTGCGCTTACCGTTTGACGACACCCGGTATTGGGCGTGAAGCAGGAGCAACCTTGTATAGTTTATTAGAAATGTACCAAGGGCTATTTTTAGCACCTCACGTTGTTGGAGAAGCGGTTAAGGGAGCAATCTATACAGCAGCACTCTTAGAAGAAGTAGGCGTAGAGTCAACACCAAAATGGAATGACCCTCGTACAGACCTTATTCAAATGGTAGAATTACCATCTAAAGAACAAATGATTGGCTTTGCTCAAGTTATTCAAAAATATTCACCAGTTGATTCAAATGTCACACCTATCCCAGCACCGATGCCAGGATATGAGAGTGAAGTTATTATGGCTGCTGGAACATTTATTCAAGGAGCAAGTATCGAATTATCCGCAGATGGCCCAATTCGTCCACCATACACACTTTACATTCAAGGTGGGTTAACATTCGAACACGTCAAACTAGCTGTTACAGCCGCTGTAGAAGACGTATTTTTCAAAGACTAATGAACTAGGGGAGTCTGAAAAGACTCCCTAAATATTAAAAAAACATTTTAGAAAATCTGTTGACTTTCATTCAAAAATTTCATATAATTATAAATGTTCTGTTAGAGAACACCGTGTTGTCTCAGTAGCTCAGCAGGATAGAGCATTCGCCTTCTAAGCGAACGGTCGGGGGTTCGAATCCCTCCTGAGACGTAAATAGAAAAAGATAGTTTACGAAAAGACCTCCTAATGATAGGGGGTCTTTTGTTATATTGCTCTTTTTTTAATTGCATATAGAAACCCTTTTTCAAAAATACATTTAACTGTTAATTTTGAAAAAAGTAATGCAATTTAATTCAAAAACACTCGATATTAATTCTATAATTAAGAAATCCATTTATAAAGAAGAAGTTACGATAAAACATCACATAAACCTCCTTCCATAACCCTTCACAACATTTTTACCAAAAGGGCTATTAATCCCTAATTTATTAAAAATATGTTATACTTATATTAGAAACTGTGTGGCCACTCATGCACGGAAAGCGAGGAGATCAATTAGATATGGCTAAAAAGATTCCTGAAGAAACAAAAACGATGATTGAGACTCAACTACGAAAGGGTACAAGTAATTCTCGAATTGCGAGTTTACTAGGTGTTTCTTACGAGGATGCCCTAAAGGTTGTAGATACGATTAAAGAGTCGATTAGGCCGGATGTAGGGGATGAGATTCGCTTTACTTTTCGGGACCACAAGATGGTTGGTACAATCCAAAAACTATTGACTAATAGTGCGGTAGTTGAAATCAACTGGGAACAATCATCGGAAGTAATGAAGGACATTTGTGAAGATAAAACAATTGTTAACTTCAAAGATATTGATGAATTTATGAATACAGAAGAGTAAATCAAACCAAGAGAATCCCTTAATTCTCTTGGTTTTTTGTTTTAATAAATTTCTTTAGAATCTTGATATATCAAGATTCTTTTTTTAAGAAAAGGTTAAGAAGAAAAAATATTGGGAAGATTGTTGACAGTTTTTTATTTTTTGTATATAGTTTGGAGGTCAAATGGTTTGATAATCAAACTATTTGGAATTCAAAGTTCTTTCGAGCTAAAATTTTAAAAGGAGGGAGCCATTCTTTGAGTCATTCTATCGAACAAATCAATTCATATTTAGTTTCGATTTTCAACGAAGTTCTTGATATTGAAGAAGATGCATTGCGAACAAGTAATTTTACTGATTTATCAATTAGCGAAATGCATACACTTGAAGCAATCGGTATGTATTCAGAGCATACATCGTCTGAAGTTGCTAAGAAACTGAGTATTACTGCCGGTACCTTGTCCGTTGCTATCAACAGTCTCGTTAAAAAAGACTATGTTGTCAGACAACGTATGGAAAATGATCGCAGGGTTATTAAACTAGGTCTGACTAAAAAAGGTAAGCTTGTCTATCGTCTTCATGAAAAGTTCCATCGTGAAATGGTGAAACGAACAATTGAAGGTATGGATGACGAAGAAGTGGAAGTACTATTACGAGGTTTGAGTAACCTCCACAGTTTCTTATTCGAACTGGTTGAAAGTATTGGGAAAAGGTAATGTAAATGGGAATTAAGATCACAACAACCGGACATTATTTACCGCCACATATTGTGTCAAATCATGACTTAACTGCTTTTCTAGATACAAGCGATGAGTGGATAAAGAAAAGAACAGGCATTTCCCAACGATACATTTCAACTGGAGAAAATACTTCTGAATTAGCAGCGAAAGCCGCTAATGTTATTTTAGAAAAAAGAGGTATCTCTAGCGAAGAAATTGATTTTATTATTTTGGCAACCATGACACCTGATGCATCCAGTCCGTCAACAGCTTGCTTGGTCCAAGAAAAAATTGGTGCCACAAATGCATTCTGTTTCGATATTAATGCAGCTTGTTCAGGATTTGTTTATGCTCTATCAACTGCTTGTCATTTAATGAGAAGTGGGATGTATAAAAAAGGACTTGTCCTTGGGGCAGAAACAATGTCAAAAATTGTAAATTGGGAAGACCGTTCAACGGCTGTTCTATTTGGAGATGGCGCTGGTGGTTTATTACTGGAAGAATCAGAGACAGATCATTTTGTCGCTGAGGACTTACATTCAGATGGCTCACGCTTCATTGCGTTAACTGCTGATGATAAGAAGGTAACTAATCCATTTGCAGCTGCAACCGATGACGTTGTAACAGCAAAGCAGTACTTACAAATGGATGGCAGAGGCATTTTTGACTTTGTAATCCGCAGTGTTCCGAAAACAATTACTGATGTAGTTGCGAAAGGAAATCTAGTTAAAGAAGATATTGACTGGGTGGTTGCCCACCAAGCAAATATTCGTCTACTAGAAGCAATCAGTAAAAAGGTTAAGCTACCCTTATCTAAATTCGCATCAAATATTGCGGAGACAGGTAATACATCTGCAGCAAGCATACCTGTTCTACTCAGCCAAATGGTTGATTCAGGACAAGTGGCAATTGGAGATGGCAGTCACATCTTATTTACTGGTTTTGGTGGTGGCCTCACTTGGGGTTCCATCATTATCAAACTATAAAAAAAATAAAAAAATGCACTTAAAATTTGGAGGAATATAAAATGACATTCGAAAAAATTCAAGCAATTATTGTAGACCAATTGGACAAAGATGAAGCAGAAGTAACATTAACAACTAACTTCCGTGAAGATTTAGACGCAGACAGCTTAGACTTATTCCAAATCATCAACGATATCGAAGATGAATTTGATATTAAAATCGAAAGCGACGAAGGAATCAACACTGTAGAAGACTTAGTAAAATATGTTGATGCACAATTAGCATAATTTTTTAAAGAAGAAAGTGGGCTCATGTATGAAATCTGTTTTATGTGAAATGTTGGGGATTGACTATCCAATCGTACAAGGTGCAATGGCATGGGTTGCCGATGCTGATCTAGCAAGTGCAGTTTCTAACGCCGGTGGCCTTGGTTTAATTGGAACGGGTCATGATACCGTAGATGTTGTCAACCACAAGATTGCTGACATGAAAGCAAAGACTAATCGACCATTTGGTGTAAACATTATGTTATTAAACCAACACGTTGAAGAAGTCGTTGATGCAGTATGTGCTTCTGGTGTAAAAGTTGTTACAACTGGCGCTGGAAGTCCAGGTAAATACATGGACAAGTTTAAGGCTGCTGGAATAAGTGTTATTCCAGTAGTCGCTTCTGTTGCCCTGGCTAGACGTATGGAAAAAGAAGGTGCAGATGCGATTATCGTTGAAGGTATGGAAGCAGGCGGACATATTGGGAAGGCAACAACCATGGCTTTATTGCCTCAAGTGGTTGACGCTGTCAGTGTGCCAGTTATTGCTGCCGGCGGAATCGGTGATGGTAGAGGGATGGCAGCGGCACTTATGCTAGGAGCTGCTGGTATTCAAGTAGGGACACGTTTTGTTGTTGCTCATGAATCAAACGCCCATGCTAACTTTAAACAATCCATTATAAAAGCTAAAGATATCGATACAGTTGTGACTGGTCAAATTACTGGCCATCCTGTGCGTGTATTACGCAACAAACTAACTCGTGAATATTTACAAGCAGAAAAAGAAGAAACTAGTAAAGAACATCCAAACTTTGAACGCTTAGAGAAATTAGCAGAGGGTGCTTTAAAACGTGCCGTTGTTGATGGCGATAAAAACAGTGGTTCAATGATGGCTGGACAAATTGCTGGTCTAATTAAAAAAGAAGAAACATGTAAGGAAATCATCGAAGACTACATGACTGGCTGTCGAGATTCTATCTCAAAGCAAGCAGGTCTGTGGTCATAAAAAAACTGAGGTGAAGATATGTCACTGGCATTTGTTTACAGTGGTCAAGGTGCTCAGTATTTTGGTATGGGTAAAGAGCTGTATGATAATTATGAAATTGTCCGCTCTGTTTTTCAACAAGCAAGTGAAGTTCTTGGCTATGATATGGCTGATCTTTGCTTTGAAGAAAATGAAAACCTCCATTTAACTGAATACACGCAACCAGCAATTCTGACCGTTAGTTATGCGATCGATCAACTTCTTGCTTCAGAAGGTATCCAACCGACACATCTTGCCGGATTGAGCCTTGGAGAATATACAGCACTGGTGAAAGCCAATGCTTTTTCTTTTAATGAGGGGTTGAAATTGGTTGCTAAACGCGGCAAATTTATGACTGAAGCAGCACCAACCGGTACTGGTAAAATGGTTGCTGTCATGAATACTGATCGTGAAATTATAGAAGACGTTTGTCGACAAGCTTCTGAAACAGCTTATGTAGCACCTGCCAACTATAATATGCCAACACAAATTGTGATTGGTGGCGAAGTTGAAGGGGTAGATAAAGCCGTTGCTTTATTAGAAGAAAAAGGTGTGCGTCGAATGATTCCACTTCAAGTGAGTGGCCCATTCCATACTGCCTTATTACATCCAGCTGCTATTAAGCTAGCTGAACTGTTAAAAGATTTAACCATTAACGAGCCAAACTTGCCCGTTATTGGCAATACCATGGCAGATGTCATGACTGGGGATCAAATCCCATACTTATTAGAAAAACAAGTTGAATCAGCGGTTAAATGGGAAGATGCCGTTCAAAAAATGATTTCAATGGGTGTCGATACATTTGTTGAAGTTGGTCCCGGAAAAACATTAAGTAAGTTTATTAAAAAAATCGATAAGCAAGTCACTGTTTATAATGTGGAGGATTTAGCTTCCTTACAAAACACACTTGAAGGACTAAACGCTTAATATCGAGTAAAGAAATGAGGAAATCACTTGGATTTAAAAGGAAAAACGGTTGTTGTAACAGGTAGTTCCCGTGGGATTGGCGAAGCAATTGCTGAAGAGTTTGCAAAACAAGGTGCGAACATTGTTTTAAACGCTAGAAAACCAATTTCAGATGATATGATTCAGAAACTAACCGCTTTTGGTGTAAAAGTTGAAACGATTCTTGGCGATATTAGCGACTTTGAAGTAGCAAAAACAATTATTGAGAAAACAAAAGAGATTTTCGGAAGTGTTGATGTATTAGTTAACAATGCCGGAATTAATAGAGATAAATTATTAATGCGTATGGATGAAGAAGACTTTGATGTGACTTACCAAGTCAACTTAAAAGGCTCTTTTAATACCATTCGTCATGCATTACCAATCATGTTGAAACAACGTTCTGGATCAATTATTAATATTTCAAGTGTTGTCGGTGAAACAGGTAACCCAGGTCAAGCTAATTATGCGGCAAGTAAAGCTGGTATTATTGGTTTAACAAAATCTGTTGCTCGTGAAGCGGCATCAAGAGGGATTACGTGTAATGCTATTACACCTGGTTTTATTGAAACAGATATGACAGCTGCGCTTTCTGAGAAAAATCAAAAAGCTATGCTAGAACAAATTCCATTGAAAAAATTTGGAAAAACAAAAGATATTGCAGAAGCTGCTGTCTTTTTAAGTAAGAGTGACTATATTACGGGCCAAACCATTCGTGTGAATGGCGGCATGTACATGTAAGGAGGAAGCATATGAATCGCGTAGTAATTACAGGTATGGGCGCAATTACGCCATTAGGAAATACGGTAGAAGCATTCTGGGATGGTATTAAGAATGGTAAAAATGGTATCGCACCAATTACAAGATTTGATGCATCAGAAACAGGGATTTCTGTAGCAGCTGAAGTGAAAGATTTCGATCCTAAATTATATATGGACCGTAAAGAATTCAAACGTATGGATCTATACTCACAATATGCCGTTGCAGCTGCTGTTCAAGCAGTAGAAGATGCAAAGTTGAATGTTGAAGAAATCGATGCTAATCGTTTTGGTGTTATTATTGGATCTGGTATCGGCGGATTAAATGAGATGGAATCAGGCATTATTAAAATGCATAACAAGGGACCAAAACGTGTACCACCAATGTTCGTACCAATGACAATTGGTAACATGGCTGCTGGTAATACATCAATTAAAGTAGGCGCTAAAGGAATCAGCTTAGATATCGTTACAGCGTGTGCATCAGCAACAAACTCAATTGGTGAAGCTTACCGCAACATTAAACACGGTTACTCGGATCTTATCTTAGCAGGTGGATCAGAAGGAACGATTTGTGAAATTGGTATTGCAGGATTTGCTGCTCTAACAGCTTTATCTGAAAGTACTGATCCAGACCGCGCATCAATTCCATTTGACAAAGAGCGTAATGGCTTTGTTATGGGTGAAGGAGCAGGAGTTCTTCTTCTAGAAAGTTTAGAACATGCTCAAAAACGTGGCGCAACTATTTTGGCAGAGGTTGTTGGTTATGGTAGCAACTCAGATGCTTATCATATGACAGCTCCATCTGTTGATGGTAGTGGTGCAGGAACAGCAATGAAAATGGCAATTGAAGATGCTGGTATTACAGCTATGGATATTGATTATATCAATGCTCATGGAACAAGCACACCGGCAAATGATTCATCTGAAACAAAAGCAATTAAATATGCTTTAGGTGAAGAAGCTGCTGCTAAAGTTGCTATCTCAAGCTCGAAAAGCATGACAGGTCACTTATTAGGTGCAGCTGGCGGAATCGAATCTGTTGTTTGTGTTAAAGCAATCCAAGATGATTTCCTACCACCAACTATTGGCTTGAAAGAACAAGATGAAAATTGTGACTTAGACTATATTGCTAATACAGGACGCGCGAAAGAAGTACGTTATGCCTTAAATAACTCACTTGGTTTCGGCGGTCACAATGCCGTTTTATGCTTTAAGAAATGGGAGGAAGCGTAGTGGAATTCGAAAATATTAAAGAGCTTGTTTCCTTAATTGATGACTCATCTTTAACAGAATTTGAATATGTTCAAGACGGTACAGCGCTACGCTTATCAAAAAATACAACACCTTCATTTTCTAAAGAAGCAGTCATTGAAACAAAAGTAGAAACAACTGCTACAGAGCAAGTTGCTCCTAAACAAGAAACGGTTGTTGTCAATACAGAATCAACAGTTGTTGCAGCTAAAGAAGGAAAAGTGATTACTTCTCCAATCGTAGGTGTCGTATACTTACAAGCAAATCCTGAGTCAGATGCATATGTTTCTGAGGGAGATCAAGTGAGTGAAGGCCAAGTTGTCTGCTTAGTTGAAGCAATGAAAATTATGAACGAAATTAAATCAGAATACACTGGTAAAGTGGTTGAAATTCTTGTAGAAAACGAATCAATTGTTGAATACAACCAACCATTATTCCGTATTGTCTAAGAAGAGGAGAATTATAAATGAGCTTATTAAGTGCACAAGAAGTTATGGATATCATTCCTAACCGTTACCCGATCTTTTTTATCGATAAAGTTGAAGAATTAACACCTGGAGAGCATATCGTTTGTTATAAAAACGTAACAATCAACGAACCATTCTTCCAAGGACATTTCCCAGGCGAGCCAGTTATGCCAGGTGTTTTAATTGTTGAAGCTTTGGCACAAGCGGGATCAATTCCATTGTTGAAATTGGATGAATTTGAAGGACAAACAGCTTACTTAGGTGGATTAAACAAAGTTAAATTCCGCCAAAAAGTAGTTCCTGGTGATGTGTTGCGTTTACAAGTTGACATCGTTAAACTTAAAAAATACGCTGGTATTGGTTATGGCCAAGCATTTGTTGGCGATAAAAAAGTTTGTGAAGTTGAAATGACATTTATTATTGGGAGATAAACCATGCTAAAAAAAGTATTGATAGCTAATCGGGGGGAAATCGCCGTTCGAATTATTCGAGCGTGCCACGAAATGGAAATCCAGACGGTTGCTGTCTACTCTGAGGCAGACCGTGAGGCATTGCATACCCAACTCGCAACAGAGGCCATCTGTATTGGTCCTGCTCGAGCAAGTGACTCTTACTTGAATATGACCAGCATCTTAAGTGCTGCTGTTGTCACGGGCGCACAAGCCATCCATCCAGGATTTGGTTTCTTATCCGAAAATAGTATTTTTGCAACAATGTGTGAAGAAATGAATATTAAATTTATCGGACCTAAAGCAGAGACGATTGATTTAATGGGAAACAAATCAAACGCACGAAATGCCATGATTGAAGCTTCGGTACCTGTTATTCCAGGTAGTAAAGACTACATTGAAACACATCAACAAGCTGCTGAAAAAGCCAAAGAATTAGGTTATCCTGTTATTCTAAAAGCTGCAGCTGGTGGTGGTGGTAAGGGTATGCGTAAGGTTATGGCTGAAGCAGAACTTCAAGCGCTCTTTTCTCAAGCTAAAGCAGAGGCTAAAGCAGCTTTTGGTGACGACCGGATGTATATTGAAAAAATTATCACTCCTGCTCGCCATATTGAAGTTCAAATTTTAGCAGATGAGCATGGTAACGTTATTCACTTAGGTGAACGTGATTGTTCATTACAACGTAATCACCAAAAGGTTCTTGAGGAGTCACCGTCCACTTATATTTCTGACCAAACACGTCAAGAAATGGGCGAAACGGCTGTTCGAGCTGCTCAACATGTGGGTTACGTTAATGCTGGAACGATTGAGTTTTTAGTCGATACAGATGAAAAATTCTACTTTATGGAAATGAATACCCGTATTCAAGTAGAGCACCCTGTAACAGAAATGGCAACAGGGATTGATATTGTCAAAGAACAACTTCGAATCGCAAGTGGCTTACCAATGGCGATCCAACAAGAAGATGTGACGTTGACAGGACATACCATCGAATGCCGAATTAATGCAGAAAATCCAGCTGAAGGATTCCGTCCATCATCTGGTACAATCGATTATCTCTTTTTACCAAGTGGTGGAAACGGCTTAAGGGTAGAAAGTGCGATGTACGGTGGTTATCAGATTCCTCCGTTCTACGATTCAATGATTGCCAAAATCGTAACAAAAGGTGAAAATCGTGAAGAAGCCATTGCAAAAATGAAACGTGCGCTACAAGAGCTAGTCATCCATGGTGTTGAAACCAATCAATATTTCCAAGAAGCAATTTTGGAGGATGAGCGTTTTGTTTCAGGTGATTTTGATACCGATTATTTACAAGCATCCTTTTTACAACATTGGCAACCTTCTCAACATGATTAATCCAATTGAGAAGATAATTTAAGAGGCAAGAGGTGAGGAAATGAAACTATTTCGAAAACGTCCATACATATCTTTAGAACCAGCCACTCTTCAAGAGGAGGTTCAAAAGCCGGTCGTGCCGGAAGGTCTCTGGGAAAAATGTCCAAATTGTAAAAAAACCATTTACAGCAAGGACTTAGGAACAGAAAAAATTTGTCCTCATTGCCAGTATAACTTTAGAATTTCATCTGAAGAAAGGATTCAACTGATTGTAGATGATGGCTCATTTGAAGAATGGGACGCAGTGATGCCAGTTGAAAA
The DNA here is from genome assembly GCF_011100465.1 of Jeotgalibaca arthritidis. Taxonomy (NCBI): domain Bacteria; kingdom Bacillati; phylum Bacillota; class Bacilli; order Lactobacillales; family Carnobacteriaceae; genus Jeotgalibaca; species Jeotgalibaca arthritidis. The sequence goes on along the minus strand of NZ_CP049740.1, from coordinate 2,274,843 downwards.
CCCTCTAGACTTTCCTGGTTATGAAGATAAAATTAAGGCGACAAAAGAAAAAGCTCAAATCGACGAAGCAGTTGTGACGGGTCGAGCTGTTATTAAAGGACAATCAACGGTTTTATGTGTGATGGACTCCAACTTCTTTATGGGGAGTATGGGTAAGAACGTCGGTGAGAAATTAACGCGCGCTTTTGAACGCGCATTAGACTCTCAATTACCGATTATTGTCTTCACAGCATCTGGTGGTGCCCGTATGCAGGAAGGGATTCTATCCTTGATGCAGATGGCGAAAGTCAGCACAGCTGTAGCAAATCATAGTAAAGCAGGCTTGTTGTATATAACAGTCTTAACGGATCCAACAACGGGTGGTGTAACCGCAAGTTTTGCTCAACAAGGTGATATTATTTTAGCTGAACCTGGAGCAACAGTTGGTTTCGCTGGTAAACGTGTGATTGAGCAAACAATCAAAGCATCTCTGCCAGAAGGTTTCCAGACAGCAGAGCATGTCTTAGAAAAAGGCTTTATCGACCATATTGTTCCTCGAAAAGAACTCCGTTCAGAGCTTGGCTTTTTATTAGCCATTCACAGTAACGAAGAAATGAGGGTACAACATGACTGAAGCAAATGAAATTGTAAAAAACGCCCGAAGTGTGGAGCGCTTAACAACCAAAGAGTTTGCGGAACAACTATTTGATAACTTCTTTGAAATGCATGGCGATCGTCGATTTGGTGATGATCCTGCTATTATTGGAGGGGTTGGTCTCTTAGATGGATCAGCTGTTACCGTTATTGGTACTCAAAAAGGTCGCGATATCAAAGAAAATGTTTACCGTAACTTTGGTTCGCCACACTCTGAAGGTTATCGTAAGGCAATCCGCTTAATGAAGCAGGCTGAGAAATTTAATCGGCCGATTGTGACGTTTATTAATACATCTGGTGCTTTTTGTGACGTTGAGTCCGAAGACAGAGGAATTGGCGAAGCAATCGCTGAAAGTTTATTAGTGATGTCTCAACTAACGGTTCCGATTCTCTCAATCTTTATTGGAGAGGGAGGAAGTGGTGGTGCTTTGGCGCTCGCTATGGGGAATAAGGTATGGATGATGGAAAATGCTATGTATTCCGTCTTATCTCCAGAAGGGTTTGCGTCTATTTTATGGAAAGATTCTTCTCGTAGTAAAGAAGCTGCTGAAATTATGAAGTTAACGCCAACAGACCTTCTTGAACTGGAAGTCATTGACAAAATCATTCCAGAAACACGACGTAAAGTTAAACTCAAAAAAGATGAAGTCTTGTTGAAAATGCGTGGTGAAGTTGCTGCAGCTCTTCGAGAAATGAAGCAATGGGACAAAGAAACCATCGTTGAACAACGACAAGAACGATTTAGAAAATATTAAAAGTTTGCTGGCTACCTTGTAGTCGGCGAGCTTTTTTTGTTATTGTATAGCTATATAACAAAAAAAGGAGGATAGCCATGTCAGATTTGATTCAATTTCCAAGAAATTTTGATTCCTATGTTCAGCAAGCTTTTTTAGCATTTGAAGGTGCAGATCTAACAGCAACTATTGACTATGCTGAAAAAGCCTTATCAATCCAGATAGACAATGAGCTATTTAACTTTGTTATTAGCTTGCTAGAAGAGCAAACCGACTATCAAAAGGCCATTGATTTGTTTAAAAACTATAAAGCTTATTTGTATGATTCCCATGCTCTAGCTGAAGAAGATATGCTCTTTGTCAGCTTACTTGTTAAAGCTGGCCATTTTGACCAAGCGAAGCAACAAATTAAACAACGGATGATTGAAGGTTCACGTTCCAGTGATCATCAGCATTTATTTGATATTTTGGATTATCAATTACAAGTGATTGAAAAGAAAGAGGAAGAGAACAAACAGAGAGAGATAGCAGCGATTGTAGCTGAGTTTAAGTCGTTTGAAATTTTACCGCTTTACAAGCAATTTTCAATACTCAGAAAATTAGAGAAATTACCGTTGTTACCACTTATTCCTATAGCCGAGCAATTATTGTTATCTGAAAAGGTCCATCCTTTATTTAAAACTGACATTTGTCAGTTATTGATTAAGCAATCTTTTGAAGGGTCACTAACCATTAGGAAAGAATCTTTTATAGAGACGTATCCTATAGAGCAGTTAAAACCGATTGAAAAGACTTCATTTTATCAAGACTGTATCGAATTAATTCAAACAGACATTGATTTAGAGTCAGCATCATTTTTAGAAGCTAATTTATTTTTACACCTGTCTTACTATTATCCTTTTGAAAATCAAGCTTTTTCATCACCAAATGCTTGGATTGAAAGTATGTTGGGTTATAACACGAGTGAAAGAGATGCCATTCAATTAGCTGAAGAAGGTTTAAATCAACTAGGAAGTGTCTAGAGAAAGTTGGCATTGTTGACGGCGGTTACAATGACGCTTATAATTAATTCATAAGCAGAATTGCTGAAGGTTTTCTCATTGAAAAGGGGGATGTTACAATGGCTTATGGAGTTGTGAAATGGTTTGATAATGAAAAAGGTTACGGGTTCATCGATTTGGCTGATGACAAAGGTGATATTTTTGTTCATTTTACTGGCATTGATCATGATGGCTTTAAGACATTAAAGGAAGGTCAAGAGGTGTCTCTTACTATAGTAGAAGGCTCCAGAGGTCCGCAAGCAACCCAAGTGAGAGTAATCAATGGCATTGACGATTAAGATAAGAGGTGGTCACTGAAGTGATACGATTATTTATTGATGGTGGCTCCAATCCTAAAAAGCAATGTTCATCAATTGGTATTTTATTAATCAATAATGGTAGGCAAACACAAATTGGTCAGAAACTAGCCAATTATGTTGATAATCATCAAGCAGAATATCTTGCTCTAATAAAGAGTTTAGAACTGCTGATTGAAAACGAATTAACTGAACAACTGATTCTTTGCCACTCGGATAGTAAGATGTTAGTTGATGCTATTGATAAGCACTATACATCTAACGATAAATATAAAGATTTGCTAGAAGATCTATTCACTCTTCTTCAACAGTTTTCAAATTTTCATTTAAAATGGATTAGTGAAAAAGAAAATAGAGGGGCGCACGAATTAGCTAAACAAGCCCTTTATTCTAAATAAAAACTGCCGGAACTTGAAGTCCGGCAGTTTTTTGTGTGCTCGTGTACGATACAGCTTTAAAAAAAAGGCTGTATCGTACATTTTGCTGAAATTTTAGGTGGGTAGAGAGTCTCATTAGCTATCCACATTAGTTTAGGAAAGTGAATAATCCTAAACAATACCTAGAGCAAAAAGAAATAACATCATTAGAGGTAAGGTGAGAAAGAATATACTATAATCAAATCTTCTTTTGTTGAATAATTTCCATAGTAAAAAAGTATAACTAATCAAAATAATTGCTAGTATTATGAATTCAGTAGCAAAGTACGCAATAACACTACTGGAATTGGGTGGTAAACTTTTTACAAAAAAACCTCCAATAAATAAAACCCAATATGTTATATGTAATAAATAAATACCTTGTTCTTGTTTAAGAAATAAACAACGGTTTGAATGACTGAGATACTTCAAATAGAAGCTACTTAAAATAATATTTAAAGTAATTAAAACAAAAAGTCGAACTGTTAAATTATTGTAATACATTTCAAGATCCATCATACATTTCCTCCAATTTAAGATGTATTGATTATATCTTAAATTTATTAAGGGACGTTTAAGAATAAAAAAATATGGATTCTTCATTGATTGTGTGGCGCTTAAATTATAGGGCATTTGTTCACTGTGCTTTTTACAATGAGAAAATCCCCAACCCTTTCAATCTAGAAAGGGTTGGGGATTTTCTTCATTCAAGGATTTAGTTAGATTCCACATCACGTGGCTTACGTGGTGCACGTTTGCCCCAATATTGGAAGTAATCTGTTCTTAAACGGCCATTGTAAAGTTTTCTCTTCTTAGTAGCTCTTTGACCATAGAATTCTTCGAATAATAAATCACTGGTAATGATGTATTTGCTCCATGTTTCTAGTGGACGGAACACATCTCCCATTTCTTTATACAGGCGTTCAACTGATTCTTGATCATCCATACGTTCACCATAAGGCGGGTTAGAAACAATCACACCGTATTCTTTTTCTGTTGTAAAATCTTTTAATTGCATTTGTTTGAAGCTAACAAAATCTTCAACACCAGCTTTTTCAGCATTTCGTTTAGCTATCTCAATCATACGACCATCAATATCAGAACCTTCAATGTCTAATTCTTTGGAGTAATCTGCAGCTAATTTAGCCTCATTGCGGTATGTTTGCCATTCATTATCTTGGAAAATATTCCATTTTTCTGCCATAAACTCGCGGTTTAAGCCAGGTGCAATATTTAAGCCAATCATTGCTGCTTCAATCACGATTGTTCCAGAACCACATGTTGGATCGTAGAATGGTTTATCCGGATACCAATTTGTCAGTTTGACAAGAGCAGCCGCCATATTTTCCTTCATTGGCGCGCCACCTTTTTCAGTACGGTAACCACGTTTAAATAAACTTGATCCCGTTGTATCAATCGTAATCGATACTTCGTCTTTTAAAATCGCTACTTCAATAGGATACTCAGCACCTGTTTCCGGTAGACGGTTACGGCGGTGGTAGAAGTCAGATAGGCGATTAACAATTGCTTTTTTAACAATAGCCTGGCAATCTGGCACACTGTATAAGGTTGATTTATGAGACTTTCCAGAAACAGGGAAAGCAGCATCCATCGGTAAAATATCTTCCCAGGGTAACGCTTTTGTTTGTTCGAAAAGATCATCGAATGTTTTCGCATTGAATGTTCCAAAAACAATCTTAACGCGGTCAGCAGTGCGCAACCATAAGTTGGTTTTAACGATATCGGCGTTTCCACCTTGGAAAAATGCTTTTCCATTCTCAACTTGAACAGTGTAGCCCAAGTCTTTTAATTCGTTTCCAACAAGTGCTTCAATGCCACTAGCTGCGGTTGCAACCAATTGGTAATTTTTTTTCATAGTAACGTCCTTTCATAACACAAGGTATAAACAGTAGAAAAGGGCAGGACACCAGTCCCGCCCCGAATTGAATTCTGAACATCATGTGCGATTTTAATATGTCGCAAACATAAAACCTGATTCTGTAAATTCCTATAAGCCATGTTTTGTCTCGCAAAAAAGTCAGGTCTTTTTTGCTGAGGTAATCATCTATCTGCATTACTGCCTCTCTTTTTCGTTCGATTCCTACTAAAGAGAGTGCCCCTACCAATGTTTGGGTTGCTCACTCGAGGGGTTTACCCGTTCCACTATTAAAGTTTCCTTCAATACTTCGTCACTGTGGCACTTTCAAGATTACTCAGGCATAGATAAAATCCTTAGCCTTTTTGTCTGCCGTCAATTAAAAATTGCCTTAGCTTATTGTTTCGCTAAGCACGAACACTACAAGCATCACAGCTTGTGTGAGCATGGACTTTCCTCAGTTTATTTAAAAACCGCGATTACCCAGAATTTACAGAGTTTCAAGCAACGGTTAATTATACGTTAATTTTTAGAAAAATCAATCGTTTAATAATAAATCGTCATCTTGATGATCTTCTAATTTAGATCCAAAGACATGTTTTTCTAAATTAGATAAACGTTTCAAAATATCAAAGTTTGTTACACCGCTAGCAGGGCTAGAGCTTGATTGGCTACGTTTGCCTAATGCAGCTTGTTTTGTTAATTCATCAACACGACTACGTAGACGCTCATTTTCACTTTGCAAGAAAGCTAAATCTTTTTGATAAGATTCATAGTCGCGGATAATCATATCTAAAAATTCATCCACTTCACCAGCATTGTATCCTCTCATGGAAGTTTTGAATTCTTTTTGTAAAATATCTTTTGTTGTTAAGTTTTTATCAGTCATCCATCACACCTCGTTCTTCAATCATTTTTTTCAAGATAATGATATAAATCATTTGTCATTTTCAATAAATTTTCTTCCTTACAATTATATCAAATAAAATGCATTGTGACAATAGAAGTGAGGAGATGCTATGAGCGAAATAAAACTTTCATTAAAATATAATTATAGATTTGAGCATCTCAAAATGAGATTGTTAGTGCTTTGTTGGAAAATTTGGTAAACTATTTTTAGTTATTACAAAGATAGTAAGGGATGAATGATGTTAAAAGAATTGTTACAATCAAACTATTCAACAGAGCAAATTGCTCAATCGTTATTAGGAAAACTGCTTGTCCATGAAAAAGACGGTATTCGTCGTTCAGGTTTTATTGTTGAAACAGAAGCCTATTTAGGAGTAAGTGATAAGGCTGCTCATAGTTACGGAGGGCTACGAACGAAGCGTACGGAGATTATGTTTCAAGAAGCTGGCAGCATTTATACTCATATCATGCATACCCATGTCCTATTAAACATTATCACTCAACCAATAGGTACACCTGAGGGGATTCTTATTCGTGCTATCGAGCCTTATGAGGGGATATATGAGATGGAAAGAGCTCGTATAAGGCATGGACATAATCTAACGAATGGTCCAGGAAATTTAACAAAGGCTATGGGAATTGATATGGCCTATTATGGAAAAAGTATTTTGGGTAGTCAATTATTTATTGACGAAAATATAGAAAAACAAGCAAAACAGATTATCGCGACACCTCGAATAGGCATTCCTAATAAAGGGGAATGGACCGAAAAAGCATTAAGATTTATTGTGGAAGGAAATCCCTATGTTTCGAAACGAAAAGGTAGCGTGGCTACGGACCAAGGTTGGTTATAAAAAGGAGGTTATGGAGATGCAAAAGAATATTATTAATAAAATCAAAGAAACACTTGAAGACATGAATATGCCGTGTGAATGGCGGGTAGAATGGTTCAAACAAAAACATATGATTGAGATTGTGGTGATGATTCCAGTTGCAATGCCACTTGATGAAAGAGTCAGCGATCAATATGGAACAGTCAACAGCCATGATCAATTTGTTTTTGAAGAAACGATATTGTTATTTGATAGTCGTTTAGCTGAAATTAAAAATGATAATTATTTGCTTTCTATTCCCTTTGACAAGGAAGATGGCCTATATGGCGGCACCATCCAAGCGCTTTGTAAGACGCTTCGACTATCCGTAGTACAGGCTATTAGTGATTTAAATGAATTTATACATGATAATCAGACAGTTTTATTTGAAATGAAGTGGCATAATGACAATTACTTGAGTACAATTAAAACAATGAAGGATTTGAATCGATTCGATTATGTTATTTATTCTTATCCATCTGATATTACAGAAAAAGTGGTGGATGAAAATGAAGTGGAATGAAGTCGTCATTGTGACAACAACTGAGGCTGCTGATGCAACAGCTAACTTATTTATTGAAGCTGGTGCTCAAGGTACCGTTATTGAAGATGAACTAGATTTTATTAATTTGCAGGACGATGGCTTTGGCCAACTAAAAGATGATAAAGATATACCAGCAAGTGATCAAGATGTATTTGTAAAAGCCTATTATCCTGATACGGATGCTTTTTTAGAAACGATTACACTTATTAAACAAAAAATGGCCGCTATGGCAAAGATTGATCTCGATCTTGGTAAATACCAACTAATTGTTAATGACGTCAAAGAAGAAGATTGGGAAAATTCATGGAAACAATTTTACCACCCGATTCGAATTACCCGTTACTTAACGATTGTCCCATTTTGGGAAGATTATACGCCACAACAGGCTGACGAGAAACGTTTGTTAATGGATCCAGGTATGGCATTTGGTACAGGAACTCATCCAACAACCAGATTATCACTCGAAGCTCTTGAGACTGTCATCAGAGGTGATGAGAAAGTTCTTGATGTTGGAACAGGATCAGGTGTTTTAAGTATTGCAGCAAAATACTTAGGCGCAGGCGAAACATATGCTTATGATATTGATCCAGTTGCTATTCAACAAACCAAAAAGAATGTTGAGCTAAATGGGTTTAGCGATTCAATTAGCATTGCTAAAAATAGTTTGTTAGAAGGGATTAAAGATGCTAAGGCAGATATTATTGTCGCAAATATATTAGCTGAAATTCTTCTCTTAATGATTACAGATGCTTGGAATAATTTAAAAGACAATGGAACGTTTATTCTATCAGGAATCATCAACTCTAAAAAGGATGATGTTCTTCATGCTCTAATTGAACAAGGTTTTGTTATCGAAGAAATTAAAAATTCAAAAGACTGGTACTGTATCATTTGTAAAAAGGAGGTAGAGGACTAGTCGTGCAACGATATATGATTGCTGAAAGTCTCGAAGACTTTTCTAACCATCCCATCTTCCTAAGTGGGGACCATTATCATCATATGAAAAATGTGATGCGGTTTAAACCAGAAACCAAAGTGTTCTTATCAGATCCAAACGGAAAGAGTTGCATTGCTGAAATTATTACTTTTACAGATGATAAAGAAGTTCAGTTGGCTTGGGTAGCGAATGAAGACAAAAATAATGAACTACCGATTGATGTGACCATTGTTTGCGGACTTCCAAAAGGGGATAAACTTGATTTAATTGCTCAAAAAGCAACAGAATTAGGTGTAAATCGAATCATTCCTTTTGCTTCTGATTATTCTGTTGTAAAATGGGATGAGAGCAAGAAAAAGAAAAAGACGCAACGATTCCAAAAAATTGTCCAAGAAGCGGCGGAGCAATCTCATCGCCAACTTGTGCCAACAGTCCATCAAGCGGTTACCCTAAAGGAACTATTAGCTTTATCACAAAAATATTCAGTTAAGCTAGTTGCTTATGAAGAAGATGCTAAGCAAGGTGAGCAGGCTGTTCTGGCTAAAACCTTACAAAACCTTCAGAGAGGTGACAAATTATTAATAGTCTTTGGACCAGAAGGTGGTTTGTCAGAGAATGAAATCACGTCCTTCAAGGATGATGGTTTCTTAACCTGTGCATTAGGACCACGAATCTTGAGAACGGAAACGGCACCTCTTTACGCTTTATCTGCTGTATCATATCATTTTGAATTATTAAACGGAGGAGATTATTAATGATGAACATCAACAAATATATTGACCATACTATTTTAAAACCAGAGGCGACAGAGGCTGATATTAAAAACCTATGCGACGAAGCATTGGATTATGACTTTATGTCTGTTTGTATCCAACCTTACTGGGTATCAAAAGCAGCTGCTTTCCTAACAGGATCAGATGTTAAAGTTTGTACCGTTGTTGGTTTCCCACACGGAGCAAATACAGCAGAAGTGAAAACATTCGAAGCAAAACAAGCCGTTCAAAATGGAGCGCATGAAGTGGATATGGTTATCAATATTGGTGCATTGAAAGAAAAATCATACGACGTTGTTCGCCATGAAATTGCATCAATTGCTGAAGCTGTTAAAGGACAAGCAATCTTAAAAGTTATCATTGAGACAGCACTATTAACGGATGAAGAAAAAGTAGCTGCTTGTGAAATCGCGAAAGAGGCAGGTGCTGATTTCGTTAAAACATCAACTGGTTTCTCAACTGGTGGCGCAACATTAGCGGATATTCGTTTAATGCGTCAAACTGTTGGACCAGATATGGATGTTAAGGCAAGTGGAGGCGTGCGTAGTTATGAAGATGCACAAAACTTTATCGAAGCAGGCGCAACACGCCTAGGAGCTTCAAGTGGTAAAGCAATTGTTGATGAGTGGAAAGCTGCAACAGCAAACTAATTTACAATAAGATAACTGGACTTCAAGTCTCTCCACTGAGACCCTAGAAGTCCAGTTTGTTTTTATATAAGTATAAACATAGATATCTAGCCTAAATTAGCGTATAATTGAAGGTAAAAATAAATAGAATGTAAAGGGGTGACAGAATGCCAAAAATAAAAAATTATAGTAAACAAGAAGTGATTGATTTATGCGCCTCTTACATGAGTCTTCCACACGTTGCCTTTGTTGAAAAAGCAGCTGACTTCGCTGAGCAAGCCCATAAAGGACAGATGAGAAAATCAGGGGAAGAGTATTTTGTTCATCCAACACAAGTGGCCGCTATTTTAGCCGAGTTGAAGCTGGATCCTGATACCATCGCGACAGGTTTCCTTCATGATGTTGTGGAAGATACGGATTATACATTAGAAGACATTGAGTATGAGTTTTCAAAAACAGTTGCTATATTAGTGGATGGTGTAACGAAATTAGGTAAGATTAAATACAAGTCTCATGAGGAGCAACTAGCTGAAAATCATCGTAAGATGCTTTTGGCAATGGCCAATGATATTCGTATTATTATGGTTAAACTTGCTGACCGTTTGCACAATATGCGAACATTAAAATTCCACCGTCCTGAAAAACAAAGAAGTATTTCGAATGAAACATTAGAAATCTATGCGCCGCTAGCTCATCGCTTGGGGATTAATAGGGTTAAATGGGAATTAGAAGATACGTCACTACGTTATCTTAATCCGCAACAATATTACCGTATTGTTCATTTAATGAATACCAAACGTGATGAACGGGAACATTATATTTCTGACACCATTCAAAAGATTACTGAATCGATCGATGAGCTTAGTATTGAGGCAGACATCTATGGCCGCCCTAAACACATCTATTCCATCTACCGTAAAATGAAAGATCAAAAGAAACAATTTAATGAGATTTATGATCTCTTAGCAGTCCGTGTTATTGTTGATTCTATCAAGGATTGTTATGCTGTTTTAGGTGCCATTCACACCAAATGGAAACCCATGCCAGGTCGCTTTAAAGATTATATTGCCATGCCTAAAGCGAATATGTACCAGTCTTTACATACAACCGTTATTGGTCTAAAAGGGACACCTATAGAAATTCAGATCCGTACAGAAGATATGCATCGTGTTGCTGAATTCGGGGTAGCTGCTCACTGGGCATATAAGGAAGGGACCGTTAAGAAAGTTGAGGGTGAAGAGAATAATCTTCAACAGCAGCTCAATTGGTTCCGTGACTTGATTGATCTACAGGATGATTCACGTAACGCCAGTGAATTTGTTGAAAGTGTAAAGGAAGATATCTTCAAAGACAAAGTGTATGTCTTTACACCAAAAGGTGACGTTATGGAATTGCCGTTTGGCGCTGGGCCATTAGATTTTGCATACAATGTCCATTCTGAGGTAGGAAATAAAACGGTTGGAGCAAAGGTAAATAATAAAATTGTGCCACTCAACTACAAACTACAAAATGGTGATATCATTGAAGTCATGACATCCCCTAACTCATTCGGACCGAGTCGTGACTGGGTTAACTTGGTAACAACCAACAAGGCAAAGAATAAAATTAAACGTTTCTTCAAGTTACAAGATCGTGAAGAAAATATTGAAAAAGGCCGGTCTTTGATGGAGAAACAACTCCAAGAAATGGACTTTGTGCCTAAAGATTTCCTAACGAAACCACTTCTGAAAGAAGCTTTACAACGTTTCAATATGCAAACTGAGCATGATTTATATGCAGCTGTTGGCTTTGGTGAATTGTCACCATTTATTGTAGCCAACCGTATAACAGAAAAAGCGCGTCGTGAACGTGACCGTCAAGAACAAGAGCAAACAATGGAAACCATTGAGCAAAAGGCCAAAAAAGAACCAGCTAAAATGAAAATCAGACATGAGAATGGGATTGTTATTCAAGGAGTCGACAATTTATTAATTCGTATCAGTCATTGTTGTAATCCTGTTCCTGGTGATCAAATTGTTGGCTATATTACAAGAGGCCGCGGCATTTCCGTTCACAGAACTGATTGTCCAAATGTTCAATTATCAGATGATAATAAAGACCGACTCATCGATGTTGAATGGGAAGATTCTGGCTCGTCTCATATTGATTATGAAACTGAATTGTTGGTAGAAGGTTATAACCGTTCAGGCTTATTAAATGAAGTGTTACATGTCATTAATTCAATGACTAAAAATCTTAATAGCGTGAATGGAAAAATTGATGAAAATAAAATCGCTACAATCACATTAAAGCTGGGAATTCAAAATTTAAGTCAATTAGATAAAATTGTTGATAAAATCAAAAACATTCCTGACGTTTATAGTGTGCGTCGTGTAATTTCATAAATATAAGGAGTGTTTGGTCTTGCGCGTTGTTATACAGAGAGTATCACAAGCATCTGTTGCTGTAGATGAACAAATCGTTGGTCAAATTGCTAAAGGCTTTCTCCTGCTTGTTGGTGTTGGAAAAGATGATAGTGAGGAAGATGTCGATTATCTTGTCCGTAAAGTTTCACAATTAAGGGTATTTGAAGATAACGAAGGTAAGATGAACCTGTCCTTAAAGGACATTAATGGTGCTATTTTGTCCATTTCGCAATTTACCTTATTTGCATCAACTAAGAAGGGTAACCGACCAAGTTTTACTGATGCGGCTCAACCGGAAATAGGGGACAAATTATATCAATTATTCAATCAAAACTTGAGAGAAAATGACTTCCGAGTTGAAACAGGGGTATTTGGTGCTGATATGCAAGTTAGCCTGATTAATGATGGGCCAGTGACGATTTTAATAGATAGTAAAAGAAAATAAATAAAGAAGAAGCTGGGATAAAAGTCCCAGCTTCTTCTTTATTGTTATTGGAAGTATTCTGTTAAAGCTTGTAAAATACTCGTTGAAACGAGATCACGGTAATAATTATTATCGAAAACAGCTGCATCAGAATCATTATTCATATAGCCCAGTTCTAATAGAAGGGCAGGTTGTGTATTTTCACGTAACACTAAATAATCACCAAATGCTACACCATTATTCGGTAGCGGTAAATTTTGCGCTAGTTTACTGTTAACCAAATCTGCCAAGTAAGAATCGGTATTATCATAATAATAAGTTGTAAATCCACTTGCTGCCATACCTTCAGGTGTTGAATCATAGTGCAAGCTGATAAATAAGTCTGCTCGATAACTATTACTTATCCATACCCGTTCATCCAAAGAAACAGATGCATCAGTCGTACGCGTTAAAATAACATTAGCGCCAACTGCCTCAAGTTTCTCTGCTAATTGTTCTGCTGTGGACATGGTAACGTCTTTTTCATATACATAAGACCCTAGAGCACCAGGATCAGAACCACCATGGCCAGGATCAATAACGATGGTTGCTTCGGATAGAGTTGTTGTAATAACAGGTGCTTCAGCTTGAGAGCTTTCACCGCTTAGGTCAACTAACCAATTGGCTACATAAGCTTGAGAGCCATCAGTCAGAATAATTTCATAAAAGTCACCCACAGAACGGCTAAATGTAAAACTTTCACCTTGAGAGGCTGTATAAACCACTTCGTCATTTAGCGAAGGACCAATACGTAGATTAACACGTTCACTCGTAATCGTTACAGTAGAATCAGTTGTCTCACTAGGCGTTTCTGTAACAATTTCCTCTATTTTAATCGTACCAGGGGTAATATCAACTAATTCTGATAGAATCCAACCCACACGATTATTAAAGGCAATTTGACTCCAACCATTTTCTTCATAGAGAAGGTTGAATTGTTCTCCTGACGAAGCTGTTCCAATGATTTCTGAATCAGAATTATTTTCTCCTCTAACATTGACAGATGACGCAGCAACTGTTGCCATTAAGTTTTGGCTAGCTGCTACTTCAGTGTTATCAATCAACCAACTCGCAATCCAACCAATACGACCATCATCTAGTCGAACTTTGTACCATTCGTTTCGCTCAGATAGGACATTGACACTGCTGCCACCTTGAACTTGCGTCATAATATCATAAGAAAGGCCAGGGCCGAGTCTAACATTTACAACGCTTGCTTCAACTAGAACATTTGTGTAATTCGCTAAAGCAACGGTTCCCACAGAACCGAGTGTCATAAAAAAGATCAATAGTAGAACGAGCATAGCGTTTCTACTAATTCTAATTGCTCTCAATGAGTGCCCCCCTTTCAAAAAATACTCTTTGGTTCATATTATAGCAAACCTATGAAAAGATATGCAAAGCCTTTTCAATTTTCCTTTAAATAAATCAACTTATTGCTTTTAGAAATTTTTTCTCATGGTTTTTTCATTTTTATCTTGACAAAAGTTACATAGTCTTGTATCGTTGAGTTAATATTTTTCCTGTGAAGATTAAAGTAAAAACATATCTTTTTGTTCTAGAGAGAGTAACCGTGGCTGAAAGTTGCTCCTAGAGGTAGTTTTGAAAGACGAGTTGGAGGATTGGTAGTGAAAAGCTGCCACGTAACAGGCGTTAACTGTAAGAGGAGAGTTTATACTCTCGAATTAAGGTGGCACCGCGTCCTCATCACGTCCTTACCCAATTATTGGGTATGGGCTATTTTTTTTGCACAAAGGAAATAATTTTGATTTTAAAGGAGAGAAAACCGATGATCCAAAGGCCAAAAGGAACATCAGATATTTATCTTGATGATATGAAAATCTGGCAATACGTTGAAGAGACAGCTAGAATCGTTATGCATGATTACCGTTATACAGAAATGAGAACCCCGTTATTTGAAAGTTTCGATTTATTTTCAAGAAGTGTTGGCGATACAAGTGATATTGTATCGAAAGAAATGTACGACTTCGAAGATAAGGGTGGTAGAAGAATTGCCCTAAAACCTGAAGGAACAGCACCAATCGTTCGCTCATATGTCGAAAACAAATTATTTGGTCCAGAATATCCAAAACCATTAAAAGTTTACTATTTGAGCCCAATGTTCCGTTATGAACGCCCACAAGGTGGACGTAGTAGACAATTCCACCAACTCGGAATAGAAGTGTTAGGAAGTAATAACCCAGCAGTTGATGTAGAAGGTATGGCGTTAGCATGGGATTTATTAAATGAAATTGGTATTAAAGATGTTCGTCTCGTTATTAACTCGCTAGGTAAGAAAGAAGAGCGTGCATCGTATCGTCAAGCTCTTATTTCATATCTTGAGCCATTTTTTGAAGAATTAAGTTCAGACTCTCAAAAACGTCTGCACCAAAACCCATTACGTGTACTTGATAGCAAAGACAAACGTGATAAAGAACTCGTTAAAGATGCGCCAAGCATTTTAGATTTTCTATCTGAAGACTCAAAAACACACTTCGAAACGGTTCAAGCGATGTTAACAGCTTTAAATATTCCATTTGAAATTAATGCTAACATGGTAAGAGGGTTAGACTATTATCAAGATACTATCTTTGAAATTATGACAACGTCAAAAGTATTCGGTGCTGAAACAACCATTTGTGGTGGTGGACGTTATAATGGTTTAGTTGAAGAAATTGGTGGGCCAGCAGATCCAGGATTTGGATTTGGTCTTGGTTTAGAACGTTTAATCTTAATGATTAAACAACAAGAAATTGAGATTCCAGAAACAGATGAACTAGATATTTATGTGGTTGGCCTAGGCGAAGAAACGAATTTAGAGACTCTAAAAATTGTTCAAGCTGCTCGCCAAGCTGGTTACTCAGCAGACCGTGATTATATGGACCGTAAAGTTAAAGCACAATTTAAATCTGCTTCAAAATACGGTGCAAAAGTCGTTATTACAGTAGGTGCTGATGAATTAGAGAAGAAAATCGCTAAATTTAAAGTGATGGAAACATCTAAAGAATCAGATGTCGCTTTAGCTGATATTTATTCAAACTTTGAGAGTGTTTTCAATACAAACACAACAGATATGACGGCTTTCAATGAATTTTTTGGTAAAGAATAAACCGCTGTAAGGAGAGATTGAGATGGAGAAAAGAACCCAATATTGTGGTCTGATAACAGAAGAATATGTAGGACAAGAGGTTGTCGTTAAAGGATGGGTGAATCGCCGTCGAGATCTAGGTGGATTAATTTTTATTCATCTGCGCGACCGCGAAGGTGTTTTGCAAATTGTATTCAACCACGAACACGACGCTGCTTTGTTTGAATTAGCAGAGGGCGTTCGTAGCGAATACATCTTGGAAGTAAAAGGAACAGTTGTTAAACGTGAAGAAGATCAAGTGAACCCTAATATTAAAACAGGTACAGTTGAATTAGAAGTTAGCCAAGCAACGGTTCTTGCTAAAGCAAAAACACCGCCGTTTTATATTGACGATGACAATGCAGTTGCAGATGAATTGCGGATGAAATATCGTTTTATCGATTTACGTAAAGAAAAAATGCTAAATAACTTGAAATTGCGTCATCAAACAACACGTTCAATTCGTCAGTACTTAGATAATGAAGGATTTATGGACGTTGAAACACCTTATCTAACAAAATCAACACCTGAAGGGGCACGTGACTATGTTGTACCATCTCGTGTTCACCCAGGAGCATTCTATGCCTTGCCACAATCACCACAATTGTTCAAACAATTGTTAATGGGCGCTGGTATTGACCGCTATTACCAAATCGTTCGCTGCTTCCGTGACGAGGACTTACGTGGTGACCGTCAACCTGAATTTACCCAAGTTGACTTAGAGACAAGCTTCCTATCAGCTGAAGACATTCAAACTATGACAGAAGAAATGCTTCAAAAAGTAGTTCGTGAAACGATTGGTCTTGATATTCCAGTACCGTTCCCAAGAATGACTTATGATGAGGCAATGAATCGTTTTGGATCTGATAAACCAGATACGCGTTTTGCTTTGGAACTTATTGACTTAGAAGCTTTTGCTCAAGAAACATCATTTAATGTCTTTAAACAAGCATTAGCTAATGGTGGGCAAGTGAAAGGTCTAAACTTGAAAGGAAAAGCTGACTCATATTCACGTAAAGATATGGATGGCTTAACAGACTACATCAAACAATTTGGTGCGAAAGGTCTAGCATGGGTTAAAGTAACCGAAGAAGGCCTTAACGGAGCTGTTGCTAAATTCTTTGCAGACGATGCTGATCAATTAATCGCAGCTATGGATGCTGAACCAGGCGACTTACTGATGTTTGTTGCAGATAAAAAAGAAGTCGTAGCACAATCATTAGGCGAGTTGCGTCTGAAATTTGGTCGTGAGTTCAATATGATTGACGAAAGTAAGTTTAACTTCCTCTGGGTAGTTGACTGGCCATTACTTGAGTATGATGAAGATGCGAAACGTTATGTTGCCCTACATCATCCATTCACGCAGCCAAAAGAAGAGGATGTTGCGCTATTAGCTGATAATCCAGCTGCTGTTCGCGCTCAAGCTTATGATATTGTTCTCAATGGTTACGAAATCGGTGGCGGATCGCTACGTATTTATACACGTGAGGTTCAAGAGAAAATGTTTGCTGCTTTAGGATTTACACCAGAGCAAGCAGAAGCAGAATTTGGTTTCTTATTAGAAGCATTCGACTATGGCTTCCCACCACACGGCGGTATCGCACTTGGGTTAGACCGTTTAGTTATGTTATTAGCTGGTGAAAATAACATTCGTGAAGTTATTGCTTTCCCTAAAAATGGTAAAGCATACGATGCGATGACTAAAGCTCCAGGAGAAGTTAGCGACGCACAATTGCAAGAACTAAACTTACGTTTAACAGTAGAAGATTAATGACCAAACAGGTTGGGGATGCCTCCAACCTGTTTTTTAGAAGGGAGAAACATATGCTAAAAATCGGATCACATGTATCAATGTCAGGGAAGAAAATGATGGTTGGGGCCGTTGAAGAGGCTCATTCTTATGGATCGAATACCTTTATGATATATACGGGAGCACCACAAAACACGAGACGGAAAGCCATAGATGAGATGAATATCCCAGCTGCGCAATCGTTAATGAGCGATTATCAAATGGGCGATATTGTTGTTCATGCGCCTTATATTATTAATTTGGCTAATACGACTAAGCCTGACCATTTCGAATTTGCGACAGCCTTTTTACGAGAAGAAATCGTGCGAGCGCAAGCTTTAGGAGCTAGTCAAATTACCATGCATCCAGGTGCTCACGTTGGAGCAGGTGCTGATGCAGGTATTGCACAGATAATAAAAGGCTTAAATGAGGTTTTAGAACGCAATCAGACGGCTCAAATTGCTTTAGAAACAATGGCAGGAAAAGGAACAGAGATTGGGAGAACCTTTGAAGAGTTAGCACAAATCATTAATGGTGTGACCTTTAATGAAAAATTATCAGTGACGTTGGACACTTGTCACACACATGACGCAGGCTATGCTATTCGTAATGACTTTGATGGTGTTTTAGAAGAATTTGATCGCATTATTGGCTTAGATCGCTTGAAAGTGATTCATGTCAACGATTCTAAAAATGAGCAAGGTGCTAAAAAGGACCGCCATGCCAATATCGGCCATGGCTATATTGGTTTTGACGCACTCAATCATATTGTTCATCACCCTCAATTAATGGATTTACCAAAAATTTTAGAAACACCTTACGTAGGTGAAGATAAAAAGAATAAGCAGCCGCCGTATCGCTTTGAAATTGATATGTTTAGAAAGCAAGGCTTCAATCCAAACTTACTGGACGATATTATCAACCAATAAGGTCATATAAGAAATTTTTATTTACTCAAGTGTGCGATACAGCTCAATTATTGAAGCTGTATCGTACACTTTTATCTTAAATTGTACGATACAGGATGCTTCGAACAGTCTGTATCTTACGTTTAGGCTCTTGAATGTAAGATACAGCTGATATTTTTAGTCTGTATCTTACATCTCGACAAAAAGGGCTGGGGAATCACCCCAGCCCTAAAATATAGACGACTAATTTTTTCGCACTCTTTATTTATTTAAAACATTTTTAATAATAATCTCTGTTGTTTCTTCAATCGATCGCTTAGCTACATTAATAATATAACAATCGAGTTTCTCATAGAGTTCGTCAGCAAAAGCAATCTCTTTCTTCACACGGTCAATATTAGAATAAATCGTTTCTTCTGATAAACCGTAAGCTATCATACGCTCTTTTCTAAAATTAACGAGCGTTTCAATATCATTGGTTAAGCCAACAATTTTCTTTGGATTAACTTCCCATAATTCATCAGGAATCTGGGCTTCAGGCAAAATGGGTAAGTTAGCGACGCGAATATTTTTATTAGCAAGAAACATGGATAATGGTGTTTTAGATGTTCTTGAAATACCTAATAAGACTAAATCAGCTTCTAGCAACCCCTTTGGATCTTTGCCATCATCGTACTTAACAGCGAATTCAATAGCGCTAATCCGGTTAAAATACTCATCATCTAACTGGTGGGAGGCACCCGCACGTTTAATGGGACTTTGATTGGTAATTTCCGAAACACCTGATACAAGGTCTTTTAAAACGTCATAACAACGAATCTCGTTTTCCTTGCAATAGGCTTCTGTAAAACTGCTTAGGTTGTTAGTAACCAGTGTATGGATAATAACAGCTTCTTTTTCTTTTGCTTGAATAAAAATGTTCTCTAGCTCAGTTTCCTTTCTGACAAAGGGGAATTGGTGAATAACAGTTTCCACATCAGGGAACTGAGATAGTACTGCGTTCAATACTTTTCGAGCCGTTTCACCGACTGAATCGGAAATAACAAAGAAATTTACGTGATGATTTTCCATAGTGACACCTCAACTTTTTTTGTTGCATTCTTCCATTCAATATACTACAGTATGGGTATAATGAACAGTAGGAGGTGGCAGAATTGGGACAAACACTAGTTGATCAATCTTTAAGACGTATGAAGGACAACGGTCTAAAACATACTGCAAAAAGAGAAGAACTGATTAAACTATTCGCAGAAGAAGAACGCTACCTAACAGCAAAAGACGTTCAACAAAAGTTAGAAGATAGTTACCCAACCTTAAGCTTCGATACTATATACCGCAATCTTTATTCATTTGTTGATATAGGTATTTTAGAAACAACCGAACTTAATAATGAAAAACTTTTCCGCATCACATGCTTGCAAGATGGCCATCATCACCATCATTTCATTTGCGAAGAATGTGGGAAAACCATTCAGTTGGAAATGTGTCCGATGGATTTCTTTAAGGAGCAGCTGCAAAATTGCACCCTAAAAACCCATCGCTTTGAAATTTTCGGAAGCTGCAATGATTGTAACGCTAACAAGTGATTTCACATATTGTCATTTAACTCTTATTTTTGCATTGCAAATGCTTGAAGCTGTGTTATAATATCAAAAGAACATTTTCATTAAGAATATAAAAACATTTTTAATGGAACGGTTACTTTTAATGCTCGGAGGGAGGGAATATTAATGTCAAAAACAGTTGTTCGTAAAAACGAATCTCTTGACGATGCTCTTCGTCGCTTTAAACGTACTGTTTCCAAGACAGGTACTCTTCAAGAAGCCCGTAAACTTGAATTCTATGAAAAACCAAGTGTGAAACGTAAGAAGAAATCAGAGGCAGCTAGAAAACGTAAATTCTAATTGTTGCATCGTTAAAGATAAAAAAGGATTAAGGCTCAGGTCTTAATCCTTTTTTGTGTTTAACTATCTGAGAAATTCGTGAAAAGAATGGAAATATGACGTCACTAATTGTGGTCTGTGCTATAATTAGGGCAAAATAAATGGAATTTAATCAGAGAGGTGTAACATATTTGATTGAAAATAAA
Organism: Jeotgalibaca arthritidis; assembly: GCF_011100465.1. Classification (NCBI taxonomy): domain Bacteria; kingdom Bacillati; phylum Bacillota; class Bacilli; order Lactobacillales; family Carnobacteriaceae; genus Jeotgalibaca; species Jeotgalibaca arthritidis. The sequence continues at coordinate 2,254,382 of NZ_CP049740.1, read as the reverse complement.
ACACACGATGTAACGGTTGGTATGGATATAGAAGATGCAGAACTATTACCCATGTTGTTTGGTTCTCAAGATAAAAACCTACAACTTTTAGAAGCTAACCTCAATGTCACCATTAATAGTAGGGGAAGTCATATTGATATTACAGGTTCTCAGGCGAATACAAAAGTCGTTGAGTCCTTATTAAATCAAGTGGTAGCCTTAATTAAAAAAGATATTCAAATAACGCAAGCAGACATACTAACAGCTATCAAGATGGCTGAACGAGGTAGTAGCGATTATTTTTCTACTTTATATGATGAAGTAATTGGAAAGACCTATGCTGGAAAATCTATTCGAGCGAAAAATATCGGGCAAAAAAAATATTATGAAGCGGTCCAAAAGAATGATATTGTCTTTGGAATTGGACCAGCAGGAACGGGCAAAACATTTTTAGCTGTTGTTATGGCCGTTCAAGCCTTAAAAGCGGGACGTGTTCAAAAAATTATTTTAACCCGTCCCGCTGTTGAAGCAGGAGAAAATCTTGGTTTTCTTCCGGGTGACTTAAAAGAAAAAGTAGACCCATACCTCAGACCTGTTTATGATGCTTTATATGCTATCTACGGTGTTGACCATACAACGCGTTTAATGGAAAGAGGGGTCATTGAAATTGCGCCACTCGCCTATATGCGTGGTCGGACATTAGAAGAAGCTTTTGTTATTCTAGATGAAGCACAGAATACGACTGGTGCGCAAATGAAAATGTTCCTGACTCGTTTAGGCTTTGGTTCTAAAATGATTGTCAATGGCGATAAAACACAAATAGACTTGCCAAAAGGGGCCTCGTCTGGTTTGATTGATGCTGAAAAGAAATTAAAAGGGATTAAAGATATTGCTTTTGTGGCTTTCGATGCGCATGATGTTGTTCGCCATCCTGTTGTTGCCAGAATTATAGAAGCCTATGATAAAGAAGGAGATACGAATAAATGATTGATATAGATGTAATTGATGAAACAAGCCGTGTTTCAGAGAAAGATGAAGCGTTGGTTCTTGATATTATTTCGTTTGCTGCCACTTACTTAGACCTTCCGCCACATTCAGAATTATCGCTTAGTTTTGTCGATAATGAGCGTATTCGCGAAATTAATCGGGACTATCGAAACAAAGATCAAGCAACTGATGTTATTAGCTTTGCTTTAAATGATGATGAGGAAGATGATTTCCCCGTAAATCTAGAAACACTTGGTGATGACTTCCCAATGAATTTGGGTGATATCATTATTTCGATTGATAAAACAGCAGAACAAGCAGAATCTTATGGTCACAGCTTTGAGAGAGAACTTGGCTTTTTAGCCCTTCATGGATTCTTGCATTTAAATGGTTATGACCATATGACAGAAGAAGATGAAAAGGAAATGTTTGGTCTGCAGAAAGAGATATTAGATGCCTATGGACTCAAAAGAGAAGAATAACAGTTCAAAGCGTAATATTTGGAAGAATCCTACCTTTCTTGTATCCTTTGGTCATGCTTGGGATGGGGTCAAACTTATTTTAAAAGAAGAGAGTAATATGCGCCATCATGCATTTATTGCCTTATTACCCATCTTGTTTGGTTTTTTCTTTCAAATTAGTGGCTTAGAGTGGATTGCTCTTATTAGTTGTATTTTTCTTGTTGTCATGATGGAATTTGTTAATACTATATTTGAAACGGTAGTGGACATGGTAACCGATTATGAATACCACCCACTGGCTAAGAAAGCTAAAGATATAGCCGCAGGAGCCGTTTTAGTTGCAGCAGTTTTTTCTATTATTGTTGCTGCCATTATATTTCTGCCAAAAATTCTTGCATTATTTTTCTAGGGAGGTATTTATTTTATGCAAGACAATCAAGCATTTAAATCAGGCTTTATATCTATTATAGGAAGACCCAACGTTGGGAAATCGACACTATTGAACCGTATCGTCGGACAAAAAGTGGCGATTATGAGTGATACACCACAGACGACACGTAATAAGATTCAAGGCGTTGTCACAACCGATCAGGCGCAAATGGTTTTTATTGATACACCTGGTATCCATAAACCGAAACATCGCTTAAATGACTTTATGTTGCAGAGTGCATACAGTACATTTAATGAAGTTGATATTGTGTTATTCATGGTTAACGCAGAGGAAAAACGTGGAGCAGGCGACAACTTTATTATGGAACGTTTGAAAAACATTCGTACGCCTAAGTTTTTGATTATTAATAAAATTGATAAAATTAACCCAGAGTCTCTATTAGAAATCATTACAGACTACACCTCTGTTCAAGAGTTTGATGAAGTTATTCCAATTTCAGCAACAAATGGTAACAATATCGAATCCATGTTAGAGACTATTCAAAACTATTTACCAGAAGGTCCGCAATACTACCCAGCAGATCAAGTAACAGATCATCCGGAATACTTTATTGTGTCTGAGTTTATTCGTGAAAAAGTCTTGCAATTAACTCGTGATGAAATTCCACATTCGGTGGCAGTTGTAGTGGAATCCATGCAGCGTAATGAGAACAATAAAATCCATGTTCATGCCACAATCGTTGTAGACCGCGCTAGTCAAAAAGGGATGATTATCGGTAAAGGTGGCAAAATGTTGAAAGAAATTGGGACGCGTGCGCGCCGTGATATCGAAGTCATGTTAGGTGATAAAATATTCTTAGAATTGTGGGTAAAGGTACAACGCGATTGGCGTGATAAGCAAACCCATTTACAAGAATATGGTTACCGCAAGAAAGATTATGAGTAAAACAGGCTTTCAAACATTCCAAGGGATTGTTATTTCGGTTAGAAAGCATAAGGAAACGGATGCACTCGTTAAGATTTTTACACTTGAGCATGGAAAACGCATGTTTTTTGTACGGCATTACTTTAAGTCAAATTTCCAAATGAAGGCATCGTTACTCCCCTTTACACACGCTAGCTATATTGGGACCATAAATGATGATGGTTTGTCTTTTTTAAGAGACTATCAGTCGGCTGAAAACTATACAGCTATTCAGCAAGATGTTTATTTGAATGCTTATGCCACCTATATGGCTAATTTAGCTGATGCTGCTATGGAAGACCGTATACCAAACAAAGAGCTGTTCGAATTGCTACAACAATCATTAGGTGCAATGAACAATAAGAATGATGGTCAAACCATTATGAATGTCTATGAAATGAATCTGTTAAAGTATTTTGGTGTTCATCCGCAGTTATCAGCTTGTCGAATTTGTGGGAATCCAAATGAACCTTTTGATTATTCGGCTAAGCATTCAGGTGTATTATGCACCAATCATTTTCATGAGGACAGCCACCGCCTGCATGCTCATCCAGCCGCTATTCATTTTTGTCGCATTTTTTTAAAAATTAAGCCCAATCAAGTGGAGCGTATTTCACTAAAAGATGACACTAAAAAGGCTATTCAAGACTTTATTGATTTTCTTTATGATGAGTATGTTGGAATCAAACTAAAAAGTAAATCCTACATTGATCAAATGAAGGAATGGGAGAATACCTTGCAATTGTCAGTTGAGAAACGTAAAGCTGATGAATCTGAAAACACATAAAAACCTTGACTTTAATAGGCTAACTGTTTACTATTATGGTTATAAATAAATAAGAACGTTGACGATGAGAGTACATACAATATGATGCTAAAGCGAGTTTGGATAGGTGAGAGCCAAACGCATACAGTTGTCATGGAAAGGCACATCTGAGTTTTACCAATGAAGAGCTGGTCTTAACCAGAAATAGGGTGGAACCGCGAGTATAAACTCGTCCCTATGTTGCTCCGCGAGCAGCATAGGGGCGTTTTTTTGTCTATTATTAAAGGAAAAGAAATGAGGAGAATCACTATGGAAGAAAAAGTAACCGTTCAAAGAATGATACAAATCCTTCAAAATTATTGGGCAGAGCAAGGCTGTCTGCTTTTAAATGCATATGACACGGAAAAAGGAGCAGGGACAATGAGTCCGTATACCTTCTTGCGTGCAATTGGTCCAGAACCTTGGAATGCAGCATATGTAGAACCATCGAGACGACCAGCTGACGGCCGTTATGGTGATAACCCAAACAGACTATATCAACATCATCAATTCCAAGTTGTAATGAAGCCGTCACCTGACAACATCCAAGAACTTTATTTAAAGAGTTTGGAAGCTTTAGGAATTAACCCGTTAGAGCATGATATCCGTTTTGTTGAAGATAACTGGGAAAACCCATCACTAGGATGTGCTGGTTTAGGTTGGGAAGTTTGGTTAGATGGTATGGAAATTACCCAATTTACTTACTTCCAACAAGTTGGCGGCTTACAATGTAGCCCTGTAACGAGTGAATTAACTTATGGGATTGAACGTTTGGCATCGTATATCCAAGATGTTGAAAATGTTTACGACCTTGACTGGGTAGAAGGCGTTAAATATGGCGAAATTTTCTATCAACCAGAATATGAACATTCAAAATATTCATTTGAAGAAAGCGATCCAGAATTACTAATGAATTTATTCAATGCCTACGCAGAAGAAGCAATGAAACAAATTGACAATGGCTTAATCCATCCAGCTTATGATTATGTCTTAAAATGCTCGCATGCGTTTAACTTGTTAGATGCCAGAGGAGTGGTTTCTGCTACAGACCGCGCTGGATTTTTAGCAAAAATTAGAAATATGGCCCGTAAGTTAGCAAAAGCATTCGTTGAATCAAGACGTAATCTTGGTTTCCCACTTCTTTCAGAAGAAGAACGTCAACGTTTATTGAAGGAGGAACAAGCATGAGCGGAACATTATTATTAGAAATTGGTTTAGAAGAAGTACCTGCACGTTATGTGAAGAGTAGTAGCCAACAATTAAAAGAACGTATGGAACAATTTTTGAAAGTAAATCGTCTTACTTTCGACCGAATTGATTATTTTGGAACACCAAGACGACTTGCTGTTATGGTTCATGGTTTAGCAGATAAACAAGAAGATCTTCATGAAAAAGCAAAAGGACCAGCAAAAAAAATAGCTGTCGATGCTGATGGTAATTGGACAAAAGCTGCACTTGGATTTGCAAGAGGACAAGGTGTTACCGAAGCAGACCTTTACTTTGAAGAATTAAAGGGTGTCGAATACGTTTATGCCAATAAAGAAGTTCTTGGTAAAGAAACAAAAGATGTCCTAACAAATTTAGGACAAGTTATCGATGCCATGACATTCCCAATTACGATGCACTGGGGAAATAGTTCGTATGAGTATATTCGTCCGATTCATTGGTTAGTTGCCATGTTGGATAATGACATTATTCCATTTACTTTCCTTGACTTAGAAAGTGGTCGTCAATCGCGAGGTCACCGATTCTTAGGACAAACAGCTACATTTGACCATGCAGCAGACTATACTGAAAAACTAAGAGAGCAATTTGTTATTGCTGATTTAGACGAACGTAAAACGATGATTAGCCATCAAATTGCTGAGATTGAAAAAGAAAATGCTTGGATTATCCCAGCTGATGAAACATTAATGGAGGAAGTTGTTTCTTTAGTTGAATATCCAACGGCATTCTTTGGCAGTTTCGATGAAAAATACTTATCGCTACCAGAAGAAGTGTTAATTACAAGTATGAAAGACCACCAACGTTACTTTGAAGTGACTTCTGCTGATGGTCAATTGCTACCTTACTTTATTTCAGTTCGTAACGGTAATGCAGAACATATTGATATGGTTAAAAAAGGAAACCGCAAGGTGTTAACAGCTCGTTTGGAAGATGCCTTATTCTTCTTTGAAGAAGATAAGAAGCAAACCATCGACGAGGCACTTAAGAAATTAGAGAGCGTGTCATTCCATGCTAAAATTGGATCAATCGCTCAAAAGACAGCCCATACGGGTTTACTAGCAGCAGCTATTGCTGAAATGGTTGCTTTGGATGAAGATTCTCAAGCATTGCTAAAACGTGCAGCAGAAATCTATAACTTTGACCTTGTTTCAAACATGGTCGGAGAATTCCCTGAATTACAAGGAATCATGGGTGAAAAATATGCGATTCTAAAAGGTGAACATCCGGAAGTTGCGACTGCAATTAGAGAACGCTACTTGCCGCTTTCAAGTGACGGTGACTTACCACAAACAGCTATTGGTGCAGTCTTAGCTCTTGCTGATAAATTAGATAGCATTATTAGTTTCTTTAAAGTTGATATGATTCCAACCGGTTCTAATGACCCTTACGCCTTAAGAAGACAAATGATTGGTGTTGTCCAAATTCTTGAAAATTTCCATTGGACATTGCCGTTAGACAGTTTCTTGCAACAGGCTTTGGAAACTGTGTACGCCCTTGAAAACAATGACGAAAAAGCGCAATTGATTAATCAATTTATTCAGTTTGCTAAAGGTCGTATTCAACAAAAATTACAAGGCTATCATGTTAACCATGACGTGCAAGATGCGATTCTTGGTTCAACTGAAAATAACTTGCTAGAATTGATTGAAAATGGTCAAACACTTCATAGCCATCAATCAGATGATGATTACAAAGCAGTGATTGAAGCATTAGCCCGTGTAGTTAATATTTCACATCAAATCGAAAAACCATTTGATACTGATAGTAACGTGTTTGAAACAGCTAGTGAGAAGAACTTACATGTTCAAATTAACCACGTAAAAACACTTTGGGATAAAGCAAATTCTGAAGAACGCTACGATCTATTAAAAGAAATTGCACCAGTTATTACCACTTTCTTTGATGAAAACATGGTTATGGTTGATGACGAAGCAGTTCGAAATAATCGCTTGAACCTTTTAGCAAGTTTAACAGAGCTTATTTTAGAGTTCGCTGATGTTAGACGTTTAATCACAAAGTAATGATTCAAGTCAACGAAAGGCTAGGATAGTGTCCTAGCCTTTCCTATTGTTTTAAAATCAAAGATAAATATTCTTTATGTCGGTCGCTCAATGTGTTAAATTAGAGTAGACTAGTAAAGAATGTTTGCTAAATAATAAAGAGAAACGAGGATATAGGAGTTAAGACTTCTTATATCCAAGGAGGACATCAATATGTCAATGTTTTTAGATCACGCACAGATTAATGTAAAGGCCGGTAATGGCGGAGACGGCATGGTTGCATTTAGACGTGAGAAATATGTACCAGATGGCGGACCAGCAGGCGGCGATGGCGGTAAGGGCGGTAGTATCATCTTTGAAGTAGACCCTGGACTACGCACTTTGCTTGATTTCCGTTACAATCGTCATTTCCGAGGTATCCCTGGCGAACATGGAATGAGTAAAAGTAAATACGGTAAATCTGCAAAAGATACTTACGTGAAAGTGCCACCAGGTACGATTGTTCGTAATGCAGAAACAAATGAGTTAATGGGAGATTTAACCGAAATTGGTCAACAATTAGTTGTTGCTAAAGGTGGTCGTGGTGGACGAGGAAACATTAAGTTTGCGTCACCTAGAAACCCAGCCCCAGAAATCGCTGAGAATGGCGAACCAGGGGAAGAATTTGTTCTAAATCTAGAATTGAAAGTTATCGCTGACGTTGGGTTAGTTGGCTTCCCATCAGTAGGTAAGTCTACTATTCTATCAGTTGTATCAAAGGCAAAACCAAAAATTGCTGCTTATCACTTTACAACTATTGTGCCTAACTTAGGTATGGTACAAGCACCAAGTGGCGGTCAATTTGCTATGGCCGATTTACCAGGTCTGATTGAAGGGGCATCACAAGGTGTTGGTTTAGGAATTCAATTCTTGCGTCATATTGAACGCACACGTGTTATTTTACATGTTATTGATATGGGAGCTACTGAAGGTAGAGATCCATTCGATGACTATGAAAAAATCAATGCTGAATTGGAAAACTATGAGTTAAAATTACTTGAACGCCCAACAGTCATTGTTGCTAACAAAATGGATGTTGAAGGCGCTGAAGAAGAACTTGCTAAATTCAGTCAAAAATTAGAAGAAAAATTTGCTGGACAAGATGTTCCAAAAATATTTGAGATTTCTGCATACCAAAACAAAGGCTTCGGCCCGTTGTTAGATTACACAGCAGAATTACTGGAACATACAGAAGCATTCCCATTATTTGATGAAGAAGAATTAATTCGCTCTGTTGAATATAAATTGGATGATCCATCTGATGAAATTATTATTAACCGCGATCCAGACCGTACATGGATATTAAGTGGTGAGAAACTAGAGAAACTATTCTTGATGACGAACTTCCACCATGATGAAAGCATCATGCGTTTTGCTCGTCAACTTCGTGGAATGGGAATCGACCAAAAACTTCGTCAACGTGGGGCAGAAGACGGCGATCTTGTCCGTATTATGGATTACGAATTTGAATTCGTAGACTAAAAACCCGCTAGATGAAGAGAAACGAGTGTTTGCATCATGAAAATTCAATTTTTGGGGACGGGATCTGGTGTCCCGTCAACCAATCGAAATCTATCCTGTATTGCGCTAAAACTATTAGATGAACGAAATGACATTTGGCTGTTTGATTGTGGAGAGGGTACACAACAACGTATTTTACGAACAACCTTAAAACCTCGTAAAGTTAATAAGATTTTTATCACACATTTACATGGGGACCATATTTTTGGTCTTCCTGGTTTTCTAAGTAGCCGCGCTTTCCAAGGTGGCGATACGCCATTGACGATATACGGACCAAAAGGAATCAAAGACTTTGTCTTAACGAGTCTAAGAGTTTCCCAATCCCATTTACGCTATCCGATTTTTTTCCATGAAATAGAAGAAGACGGGGTAGTCTTTGAAGATAAAACCTTTAAAGTGACTTGTGCAAAATTAGCGCATGGCATGCCTTCCTATGGGTTCAGAATCGAAGAGGCTGACTATGTCGGTGAGCTGTTAGTTGAGAAATTAAAAGCGGATAATATTCCAGCTGGACCATTATATGGAAAACTAAAAAATGGGCAGACGGTGACTTTACCAGATGGTCGAACAGTTAATGGGAATGACTACATTGGTCCTTCTGTGAAGGGGAGAACAGTAACCATTTTAGGTGATACAAAACGAACTCCTGCTAGTACACAACTAGCCATGAACTCAGATGTGTTAGTCCATGAATCAACTTTCTCAAAGGATAATCAAAAGATTGCGAGAGATTATTTCCATTCTACCTGTGTAGATGCTGCTAAAGTAGCTAAAGAATCAAACAGTAGCCAGCTTTACTTAACCCATATCTCTTCACGATATGTAGGGAAAGAACAGGCACAACTGCAAAATGATGCCCAAGCTATTTTCCCAAATTCAACTTTAGTTCATGACTATGATGAATTTGACATTCCGTTAAGTAAATAAAAGTTAACATGTGAGGTGTGTTAGTGATGAAAAATCAATGGAGATTAGTATTAATAATTGTCTTAATGACCATTATCAGTGTGTTTGCTGTTTTAAACGTGGAAAGTGTGCCCGTTAGTTTTGGGTTCACAACGTTTGCTGCACCGCTTATTATTATCATCTTTGTATCTTTACTATTAGGAGCCTTATTAACATTACTTGTTTCAACAATGGCAAGTGTTCATCGGAAAAAGGAATTAAAGACCCTACGAGCTGAAATTTCACAACTTGAAAGTCAGTCCAGTCAATTAAGAGATGAGATTAAAGCTGAGTACACTGAAAAAATAACAGCACTTGAGGAGACCATTAGCGGTAAAGATAATAAAATTAACAGTTTAGAAAATGAACTAGTTAATCAAATCACTTACAATAATGTAAATATCGCTAAACCGACCTCACAAGATCCTATTGAATAGAAATAGAAATGATAATCGCCTGTTTTTAACAGGCGAATTTTCTTTGAAATGAAAAAGAGGGAGATAATAATTTGTTAGATGCAAGAATGAACTGGAAACAAAAAGAGTATCCGTTTGACGAGCATGTCATCAGTCATTTAGCTGAAGAGACAACTTATAGTCAAGCTTTTTTAAAACTATGTTTACAGCGGAATCTAGATACAATCGAGAAAATAAATGACTTCATTCATCAGAGTGACGTAGCTTACCACGATCCATTTCTGCTTTATGATATGGAACGGGCAGTCAATCGGATCTTCCAAGCAATTGAATCGGAAGAAGCTATATTGGTTTATGGTGACTATGACGCTGATGGCATAACTAGTACGGCTATTTTAGTTGAAGCAATCGAAGAATTGGGCGGAAACGTAACTTTCTATTTGCCTAACCGTTTTAAAGATGGTTACGGCCCTAATAAACGTGTCTTTCAAGAGCAAATTGAAAGTGGTATTGAGCTGATTGTAACTTGCGACAACGGCGTTATGGGACATGATGCCATCCAATTAGCTAATGAAAAAGGTGTTGATGTGATTGTTACTGACCACCATGAATTACCTATAGAATTACCTAACGCTTATGCCATCGTTCATCCTAACCATCCATCTGCTGACTATCCATTTTCTGATTTATCTGGAGCAGGCGTTGCCTTAAAATTAGCTGGCGCACTTCAAGACCGAATCCCTTACGAATACTTTGATATTGCAGCTATAGGGACTATTGCAGACTTAGTTAGTTTAACAGATGAGAACAGATGGCTTGTAAAAAAAGGATTAGAAATTTTAAAACAAAGCGAACGTATCGGCTTATTGATGTTATTAGAAAAAGCGGGAACTTCTCTAGAAGGTGTTGATGAGGAAACCATTGGCTTCACCATTGGTCCTCGCTTAAATGCACTCGGTCGTTTAGGAGATGCTTCTCCTGGAGTCGAATTATTGACTTCCTTTGATGAAGAACGCCTGGAAGAAGTGGTCGAAGAAATTCAACAAACAAATTCGAAAAGACAAGCCATTGTCAGTGAGATTGTTGAATCAGCGACAGCTAAACTAGAACAACTCTCGTCTCTGCCAAATATCATCGTTTTAAGTGATCCGACTTGGCATGAAGGTGTTTTAGGTATCGTTGCAAGTCGGTTAGTTGAAGAAACAGGTCGACCAACTATTTTGCTTGCTGAAAATTCAGAAACGGGGATTGCTAAAGGGTCAGGTCGAAGTATCGATGCTGTTCACCTTTATCAAGCATTATCTGCTTGCTCAGATTGTATTCTGAAATTTGGTGGCCATAAGATGGCTGCTGGTTTGAGTGTTAGTGTTGACCAAGTTAGTCAATTAAGTTATGCGCTGAATAACTTCACATCAGTCTATGCTGAACAGATTAAGCAAGGTGCGACAATCGAGGTTGATGAGTACTTAGATGTTGATGAAGTTACTTTGGATTTTCTAAATGAGATTGATCAGTTGAAACCTTTTGGAACAGATAATCCTAAACCAATCTTTGCCTTTAAGGATGTCCCTGCACAAAATATTAAACAAATAGGAGCAGATCAAAAGCACCTTAAATTTTCTCTACATACCGAAAAACAAGCACTTGATGTCATTGGTTTCAACAAAGGGCATTTAGCGCAGTTTATGCCTGAAAAGGAAGCCATATCCGTAATAGGGGAATTGGGGATTAATACCTGGCGAGATTTATCGAAACCACAATTACAGTTAAAAGATTTGACCATTGACCATGTTCAGTTTTTTGATAAGCGAACATCTCATGTCCAAGACGAGTCTCTTAAAATTGAGAATAGTGTTTATCTGTTCTTTAACCGTGCATTTTTTGAGAAAACAGCTGATCACTTGCCAAATAGCAGTGTCTCCGTTTTATTGGAAAGTAGAGATGATATCCCGCCATTTGAAGAGGAATTAACAAATCTGATTATTATTGATTGTCCAAGTAATCTTGATTATTTGACTTACTTCTTGGAAAGACATAAATTTAATAACTATTATATTTATGCTTATCCGATTCAAAGTATAACGGCTGAGGGAATCCCTAATCAAACGGTATTTGCTCATGCTTACCGTTATTTTAGAACCCATCAAAATATGGATGTTCGTAGCAAGTTAAGCGCCTTGGCCCAATACTTAAAAATTGATAAGAATTTGTTGATTTTTATCATATCTGTGTTTTTAGAAGCAAAATTTGTTACAATTGATAACGGTATAATGAATCCAAATCCGCAACCTGAAAAAGTCAATTTGGAAGAAACCAATACTTATAAACAAAGAATAAATAAAATGAATGCTGAGAAACTATTTATTTACCAGCCATTCCAAGAATTGATTCAGTGGATTGAAGCTTGTAATAAGTAGTTATAGGAGGAAATTTTGATGGATTTTAAAAAGTATATTGCTGATGTGAAAGATTTTCCAGAAGAAGGAATTATTTTTAGAGATATTTCACCATTAATGCAAGACGGCGATGCTTATGCGGCTGCAATTGCTAAAATTGTAGAATATGCAAAAGATAAAGGTGTCGATAAGGTTGTTGGACCTGAAGCAAGAGGGTTTATGGTAGGTTGTCCAGTTGCAGTAGGATTAAATTGTGGTTTTGCAATGGCTCGTAAAAAAGGTAAATTGCCTCGTGAAACAGTAGAAATCGCTTACGGTTTAGAATACGGTGAGGCTGTTCTTCAATTACATAAAGATGCTGTTTTACCTGGTGAAAAAGTATTAATCTGTGATGATTTACTAGCAACTGGTGGAACAACATTAGCAACAGTTGAATTAATTGAAAAATTAGGTGGCGAAGTCGTTGGTTTAGCATTCTTAATTGAATTGTTGGATCTAAACGGAAGAGATAAAATCTCTGGCTACGACATTTTTAACTTAATGGAATACTAAAATCAAAAAAAGAGATTGAGCTTTTGCTTAATCTCTTTTTAAATTTGACAACAAAACAGCCAGAAAGTATGCTACTTTCTGGCTGTTGCTATTAACTGATATGAGTTCTGTATAAGCCGACAACTTTACCTAATATTTGTACATAGTCCAAAATAATCGGTTCAAGTTCGTCATTTTCTGGCTGCAAACGATAATGATCTGTTTCTTTGTAGAATCGTTTACAGGTTGCTTCCTCATCCTCTGTAATAGCAATCACAATATCGCCATTTTCAGCAGAAGCTTGTTTTCGAACAATAACCGCATCGTTATTGTAGATGCCTGCGTTAATCATGCTGTTTCCTCGGATGGTTAGCATAAATAAGTCATCCGAACTATTTTTTAAGTTGGGTGGAATAGGGAAGAAGTCTGTTGCTTCTTCAACCGCCAAGATTGGCTCACCAGCTGTGACTACACCTAGTAATGGCATTTGATCGCTCTTGATTCCTAATTGTTGTAAACCTAATTCAGTGACCTCAATAGCTCTTGGTTTAGTCGGGTCTCGATAGATGTATCCTGCTTTTTCTAATCGAGCCAAATGGCCATGAACGGTTGAGGTAGATGATAGGTTTACGGCATTACCAATTTCTCTTACCGTTGGTGGATAACCTTTTTGCTGAACTTCCGTATAGATGAAATGCAAAACGTTCATTTGTCTTGAGTCTCTACCTTTAGTCATCGGACCATCATCTCCCGTATTTTTATAGTGTTATTTTATCACACCTAACTAAAAGAATCAAACAGATGTTCGGTATTTGAAAAAAAATGAATAATTGCGCTTTTCTATTTCCTTTTTGGCGAATATCTTGTAATATATTTAAATGAGGACTTTTGGAAGGAGGATACAAATTGAGTACAAGTGCATGGATTTTTATTGTTATTTTAGGGGTACTTTTAGGAGCAGTAGGTGGCTTCTTTTTGGCACGTCGTTATATGATGAATTATTTTGCTGAAAACCCACCTATTTCAGAAGATATGTTACGCAACATGATGATGCAAATGGGTCAAAAACCATCAGAACGCAAAGTGAAACAAATTATGGCTTCTATGAAAGTTCAAAACAAGAAAGCTAAAAAGAAATAATTGAATGAAATAATGAAAAATGTGGATGCTTTTTTGGGTCCACTTTTTTGTTTTGTATGAACATAGAAGGAGGGAAACCCGTGCAAATCTTTAAAAAATTAAAGTGGTTCTTCAAGCAAGAATGGCGTTCTTATATAGTGGGGGTCTTTTTCTTAATTGTTGTAGCCCTGATACAAGTTGTTTCACCCCGAATAGTCGGAAATATTATTGATGATATTAATGAGCAATTGTTAACACCTAGAAGTTTAATGATTCAAGCAGGGATTATCCTATTATGTGGCATTAGTCAGTATATTTTTCGTTACATTTGGCGCATGGAGATTTGGGGAACGTCTGCTAAACTTGAAAAAATACTTCGAACACGATTATTTAATCATTTTACAAAGATGGATGCCGAATTTTTTCAAAAGTATCGTACAGGAGATTTAATGGCTCACGCCACTAATGATTTGAATGCCATTCGTATGGTTGCTGGTGCAGGAATTCTGACACTAGCTGACTCGATCTCATCAGGTGGGATTACGTTTTTAACAATGTTGCTAACCGTAAACTGGAAATTAACATTAATTGCCATGATACCAGTGCCAGCTTTAACACTCGTTTCAAGAATTTTAGGGAAGAAAATTCATCGTACCTTTAGGAAAGCACAAGCATCCTTTTCAGCCTTGAATGATAAGACACAAGAAAGTGTTACGGGAGTAAAGGTGATTAAAACATTTGGCGAGGAAAAGGAAGATATTGCTGATTTTGAAGCGAAGACTCGTGACGTTGTTTTAAAAAACAAAGAGGTCTATGCCATTGATTCGATGTTCAGACCGGTTGTTATTTTTGTTATGGGTATTTCATATGCCCTATCTTTGATTTTTGGTGCTTACTTTATTCAAAATGGCGAAATGACTATTGGTAACCTCGTAACATTCTTTAGCTACATTGCTCTAATGAGATGGCCAATGCTTGCTGTCGGTCGATTATTGAATGTTTTAGAGCGAGGTAGCGCTAGTTACAGCCGTATCGATGAACTGCTTCAAGAACAATCACGCATTATTGAACCCAAGCATGCGATTACTCAGCCACTAGATGGTGATTTAGATATTGCGATTCAATCATTCCAATATAGCGATTCAGAACAAATCTCCCTTAAGGATATTGCTGTCCATCTTCCAAAAGGACACACATTAGGTATTGTCGGTCGAACCGGATCAGGAAAAAGTAGCCTATTTAGTTTGTTGCTAAGAGAATATGATCATTATGATGGCACCATTAGCTACAATGGTATTAATATTAAAGATTATAGCTTGGATAGTCTGCTAAGTGGTATTGGTTATGTGCCACAAGATAACTTTCTTTTTTCAACAAATGTAACGGATAATATTCGATTCGCCAATCCAGCTTATTCAGACGAAGAGGTTTACGAAGCAGCTCGAATTACAGCGATTCATGATGATATTCTCGGTTTTCCAAATGGTTACGAGACATTGGTAGGGGAACGTGGTGTGTCACTTTCTGGTGGTCAAAAGCAACGGATTTCGATTGCTCGCGCCGTGATTACACAGCCAGAATTATTGATTTTAGACGACTCCTTATCAGCTGTTGACGCAAAAACAGAGGAACGAATTTTAAGTCAGTTGAAAGAGAAGCGGAAGAATCAAACGACTATTATCGCAGCTCATCGTATTTCGAGTGTGATGCACGCTGACGAAATCATCGTTCTAGATAATGGCACCATTGTGGAACGTGGAAATCATGACCAATTAATGCAAAACCAAGGCTGGTATCGTCGAATGTATGAGAAACAGCAATTGGAAAGCAAGTTAGAAGGTGAGAAATAATGGAACAATCAGTTTGGTCTAAAACCATTCCGGTCAAAGAACAAGTTCGAGTTGTTAAACGAATTGTAGCTTATGCGTTACCTTTTAAAGCACCATTTATTTGGTCCTTTATTTTTGGTGTCGGACTAGCTATAACCGATGTTGTCTCCCCTAGGATTATTCAAGTATTTCTCGATAACTATGTCACTCAAGGGGAAGCAACCATTTCGATTGCGATTCAATTTTCACTATTGTACATGTTATCCATTATCATCAGCATGCTTACGATGTATTTTCAGAATTATCTATTTAGCGTGGCGTCCGAAAAAACAGTCGAGAATATTCGTAATCAACTGTTTAGAAAAGTTAATCAACTCGGCATGCGGTATTTCGATCAAACACCGGCCGGTTCAATTGTGTCTCGTGTGACAAATGACACGGAAACCATTAAAGATTTTTGGGCTGTCTTCTTGGCTCTAGCAGAGGGACTGCTGAGCATCGTAACAGTTTTTATTGCAATGTGGGTATTAGATGTAAAAATCACCTTAACCTTTCTTTATTTCTTGCCTGTTATGGCCTTAATGGTATGGTTTTACCAACGTGTCAGTACTCGCGTATACCGCACAATGAGAGAAAAGCTAAGTGAACTAAACACAAAATTGAATGAGAATATACTAGGGATGTCTATTATTCAACAGTTCCGCCAAGAAAAAAGACTGCAAAAGGAATTTAGTGATGTTAACGAAGAGTATGCGCGTGGCAGAATAGCCATGGTTAGGATGAATGCCTTGCTTCTTAATCCCTTTATCAGTTTGTTACAAGCCATTGCATTGACGGTTGTGTTGTATTTGTTTGGTGAACAGTCATTTGACCAATTTGTGGAGATAGGGGTTATTTATTCCTTTACTAGCTACATTAACAACTTCTTTAGACCACTTGGAATGATGATGGACAACTTGAGTGTTTTTCAAGACGGGATTGTGTCAAGCTATCGTGTCATCCGTGTACTCGATCATGATGAACTAGTCCCTCAACAAAATGAAGAAGCTGATTTAGCTATTACAAAAGGTAAAATTGAGTTTAAAAATGTGACATTCGCCTATGATAACGAACATAACGTTTTGAAAAACATTAGTTTTACTGCTAATCCTGGCGAAACGGTTGCTTTGATTGGACATACAGGTAGTGGTAAAAGTTCTATTATTAATGTCCTAATGCGTTTTTATGAGTTTTACGAAGGGGATATACTGATTGATGGACAATCAATTAAAAAATATCCAATCGAGGAAATTAGAAGACAGATGGGGCTTGTTCTACAAGATTCATTCTTGTTTTATGGTGATGTTAGCCGTAATATCCGTCTCATGAATGATGAATTAGATGACGTAGCTATTCAGGATGCTGCAGAATTTGTTCACGCCAATCATTTTATCGAGCAATTCCCTGAGCAATACCACGCAAAGGTTATTGAGAGAGGGGCTTCTTACTCAAGTGGGGAACGCCAACTGATTTCTTTTGCACGGACGATTATCCGCGACCCTAAGATTTTAGTTTTAGATGAAGCGACTGCTAATATTGATACGGAAACAGAATTGTTAATTCAAGAGAGTATGAATAAAATGCGAAAAGGGCGTACAACGATTGCGATTGCCCATCGTTTATCAACGATTCGTGATGCTGACCTCATCTTAGTTCTTGATAAGGGTGAGATTATCGAACGTGGTAAACACGATGATTTGATTGCTAAAAAAGGCATTTACTACGATATGTACCAACTACAATCAATGTCAGATTAACAAAAAAAACAGAGCTTAGGAGCTCTGTTTTTTTGTATAGTCATATTTAAAATTAGGATTGACTTCATTGTCTAAACGATCAAATGAATCCATTAAAGCTTGATCGATAGCTGCTAATTCATCTTTGCTAATTCGTTTGCCTTCCGGTAAACGAATCGGATCACCAAAACGAACAAAAGCATTTTCTCTTTTAATTAAAGCTTTTAAAGAAAACGGTCCTTGGAAAACGACCGGTACAATCGGAACTTTGGCTAAGCGAGCCATAGCGGACGTACCGCCTTTAACTTCATTATCATAGCGAGAACCAGTAGAGAAAATAAAAATATTACGTTCGCCTTCTTTTAAAATGTTAACGGGTTGTTTTAAGGCGCTAGGACCTGGATTTTCACGGTTAACAGGAAAGGCGTGCATTTTTCTTAAAAACCAATTAATGAAGCCTTTTTTAAATAGCTCTTGTTTAGCCATAGTAGAGTATACATGGGGATAGGCTGCCACAGCTATAAAAATGGGATCAAGCCAACTCCGGTGTGGTGCCGCTAAAATATATGTTTCAGCTTTTGGTAACTTTTCTTTATTCTGAACGTCAGTCTTGCCATTTAATAGCCAGACAACAAATCCGACGATTCGAACAACACAATTGTAAAACAATAGGAAACCTCCTTTTTATAATCAAATAATCAGTTATCTTAGTATGCGATACTATGACAGAATTTTCAAGAAAATTTTATTATGATTTTTCTTGCATTTTTTTCAAATAACCGTATAATGTAAGACGGTGCTAAAACACCAAATATTTCACACCTCAATGGATGCAGGGATGGGTGCTTCGATGAAGTCATACTTGTAATTGAAGTTGGGGGAGGAAAAATACAAAACCAAATGGAGGAATACAACATGGCAGTAATTTCAATGAAACAATTGCTAGAAGCTGGTGTTCACTTCGGTCATCAAACACGCCGTTGGAACCCAAAAATGAAACAATACATCTTTACAGAAAGAAACGGTATCTACATTATCGACTTACAAAAAACAGTTAAGTTAGTAGATAACGCATACAACTACATGCGTGAAGTCGCTGAAGATGGCGGCGTTGCTCTTTTTGTAGGAACAAAAAAACAAGCTCAAGAAGCTATTAAAGATGAAGCTATCCGTTCAGGACAATACTTCGTTAACCACCGTTGGTTAGGTGGAACATTGACTAACTGGGATACAATCCAAAAACGTATCAAACGTCTAAAAGACATCGAAAGAATGTCTGAAGATGGTACTTTCGAACTTCTACCTAAAAAAGAAGTTGGTATCTTACGTAAAGAACACGAACGTCTTGAAAAATTCCTAGGCGGTATCAAAGATATGCCAAGAATTCCAGATGTAATGTTCATCGTTGACCCAAGAAAAGAAAGAATCGCTGTTCAAGAAGCTCATAAATTGAACATTCCTATCGTTGCTATGGTTGATACAAACTGTGACCCAGATGAAATCGATGTAGTTATTCCATCAAACGACGACGCTATTCGTGCCGTTAAGCTAATCACTGCTAAAATGGCAGATGCTTTCATCGAAGGTAACCAAGGTGCTGACCAAGCAGTTGAAGAAGCTTTCTCAACTGAAGAAGAAGCAACATCATTAGAAGAAATCGTTGAAGTTGTTGAAGGAAACAACGAAAACGCATAATCAATTTTTCTAAGAAAATAGTTGATTGAACATGGCTGTTTCAAAATAAGAATGATATAGCAGGACAAAGCCAGCATATTTTCTATTTTGAAACAGTTTTTATATGAAAACAATTATAATAGGAGGTTTTTTAACATGGCACAAGTTACCGCAAAAATGGTAAAAGAATTACGTGATATGACAGGCGTTGGTATGATGGACGCTAAAAAAGCTTTAGTAGCTGTTGATGGAGATATGGATCAAGCAGTAGACTACTTAAGAGAAAACGGTATGGCTAAAGCAGCTAAAAAAGCTGACCGTATCGCAGCAGAAGGGTTAGCAAACGTTTATGTATCTGGCAACACAGCAGTTGTTGTAGAAATTAACGCTGAAACTGACTTCGTTGCTAAAAACGATCAATTCCAAAAATTAGTTCAAGACGTAACAACACTTATCGCAGACAACAAACCAGCTAACGTTGAAGAAGCATTAAACTTATCAACTGAAGAAGGTACATTAAGCGACACAATCGCTACTGCAACATCAGTTATCGGAGAAAAAATTTCTCTACGTCGTTTTGAAATCGTTGAGAAAACTGATTCTCAATCTTTCGGAGCATACTCTCACCAAGGTGGACGTATCGTTGTTCTTTCTGTACTAGAAGGCGCTGACGAAGAAACTGCTAAAGACATTTCAATGCACGTTGCAGCAATCAATCCTAAATACGTTTCTCGTGAAGAAGTTTCTTCAGAAGAATTAGAACATGAGAAAAAAGTTCTAACTGAACAAGCTCTAAACGAAGGAAAACCTGCTAACATCGTAGAAAAAATGATCGTAGGACGTTTGAACAAATTCTTGAGCGAAATCTCATTGAATGACCAATCATTCGTTAAAGATCCAGATATGACTGTTTCTAAATTTGCAGAATCTAAAGGTGGTTCTGTGAAATCATTCATCCGCTTCGAAGTGGGCGAAGGTATTGAGAAACGTCAAGAAAACTTTGCTGAAGAAGTTATGAGTCAAATTAAAAAATAATCAAATATGAATAGAGCCTGGGGCAATTGTCTCAGGCTCTCTCACTATACCGAACTATATCAGTCAAACTGGATTAAAATGGAGGATTTATAATGGTTGAACCTAAATATAAACGCGTTATATTGAAGTTGAGTGGTGAAGCTCTTGCCGGAGAAGTTGGCTTTGGAATTAACCCACCTGTTATCAAAGAAGTTGTTAAAGAAATTAAAGAAATTCATGCCTTAGGAGTAGAAATTGCCATTATTGTTGGTGGTGGAAATATTTGGCGTGGTACAACTGGCGCTGAAATGGGAATGGAACGTGCTCAAGCTGATTATATGGGAATGTTAGCAACTGTTATGAACTCTTTAGCATTACAAGATGTTCTTGAAAATGAAGGAGTTCCAACACGCGTTCAAACATCTATTGAAATGAGACAAGTTGCAGAGCCTTATATTCGTAGAAAAGCAGTTCGACACCTCGAAAAAGGTCGTATTGTTATTTTTGCAGGTGGTACTGGCAACCCATACTTCTCAACAGATACGACAGCAGCATTGCGTGCAGCAGAAATCGAAGCAGATGTCATTTTAATGGCAAAAAACAATGTAGATGGCGTTTATTCAGCAGATCCAATGAAAGATAGTTCAGCAGTTAAGTTTACTGAATTGACACATCTTGATGTCATTTCAAAAGGATTGCAAGTTATGGATTCAACCGCAAGTTCACTAAGTATGGATAATGATATTCCATTAGTTGTTTTTAATTTAAATACTCCAGGAAATATCCGTCGTGTTATAATGGGAGAAGAAATTGGTACAACTGTTAGGGGGAACAAATAATGAAAGATATTTTAAAAAATACGGAAGACCGTATGAAAAAAGCAGAAGAAGCATTAGAAAGAGAACTAGGTTCAATTCGTGCAGGTGTTGCAAACGCAAGTCTACTGGATCGAATTGAAGTTGAATACTACGGTGTGCCAACGCCGGTTAATCAACTTGCATCAATTACAGTGCCTGAAGCGCGTATGCTAGCAATCACACCTTACGACAAATCAAGCCTTGGAGATATTGAACGTGCGATTCACCAAAGCGATCTAGGAATCAGCCCAACAAATGATGGAACACTCATTCGTCTTGTGATTCCAGCATTGACAGAGGAACGTCGTAAAGACTTAGCAAAATTAGTAGGAAAAGATACTGAGAATGCTAAAGTTGCTGTTCGTAACATCCGTCGTGACGCTATGGACGCTTTGAAAAAAGCTGAGAAAAACAGCGAAATTACAGAAGATGAATTACGTACAAACGAGAAAAAAGTTCAAGAACTAACGGACAACAGTACAAAACGTATTGATGACATTGCAGCTAAGAAAGAAAAAGAATTGTTGGATGTTTAAACCTTTTGCCCAGAGCTTGCTCTGGGTTTTTTTATAGACTAGGGGATTATAAGTTCAGCCATCAATGTCTAGCTCCCAAGTCCTGACCTAGTGAAAAAAAGATAAATTTGCCCCATTGCGCGCTTCGCTGCTCGCTAACGCATATCATTCGACTAACCCGCTGAAGCGTGAAGTCTCCTGACAATTCAGGGTCAAATTTCCTATTTTTTCATAGGCCAAGGCGGACTTGTCCGCTTTTCTTATAGAAAGGCTCTTTCCTAAGTTTTTTGTAATTTTGCATTCATTGTTGGTAATAACTGGAATCTTTGATAAAATGGAATGAGCTAAAGACTAAAAGGTAGGTATAAAATCATGGCTTTTTTTGAAAAATCAACAGAAACACCATTTAATGAAAAGGGTCAAATACCCAACCATATCGCTATTATCATGGATGGTAATGGTCGATGGGCAAAAAAAAGAATGATGCCTCGTGTATTCGGACATAAAGAGGGTATGAATACTGTTAAAAAAATTGCGGTTCATGCTAATCAATTAGGAGTTAAAGTTCTAACGCTTTATGCATTCTCAACTGAAAATTGGAAAAGACCCAATGATGAAGTGTCTTTTTTAATGAATCTACCCATCGATTTTTTTGATGTATTTATGCCTGAATTGATTGCTAATAATATCAAAGTTCATGCAATTGGATGGATTGATCTGCTGCCGGAGAAAACAAAAGCAGTTGTAGAAAAAGCAATGGAGGAAACAAAGCATAATACTGGCCTAATTTTGAACTTTGCTTTCAATTATGGCTCGCGTCATGAAATGCTAGAAATGGTACAGAAAGCTGTGGAGCAAGCGCAAAACGGTAACCTTTCTAAAGATGATATTACAGAAGAGTATATTTCTGACAACCTATTTACGGGTCCTCTAGGAGAATTTAAAGATCCAGAGTTACTCATCCGTACAAGTGGTGAAATTAGAATTAGTAACTTTTTATTATGGCAAATCGCATACAGTGAACTTTATTTCACAGATGTTTTATGGCCTGATTTCTCAACAGATGCTTTAAATGAAGCGATCGGAGAATATCAAAAGAGAAACCGTCGCTTTGGCGGTCTATGAGGTGAATTATGAAAACTAGAACAATTACGGGCCTCGTCGCCTTGTTGGTCTTGTTGCCAATTGTTTGGTATGGTTCGTGGCCATTAGTTCTCGGAACAGCTGCAATGGGCGTTATCGGCGTTTCAGAAATGTTCGCAATGAAGAAAAAGAATTTTTGGAGTTTAACAGGAATATTGACATCCTTGGCGACAGTGATGATCATTGTACCAACGACTTATTTATCGTTTTTACCACAAGGGATTGACATTACGACTGTATTTTTCCTGTTTGCAATGACGTTATTAGTGATGACTGTTTTATCAAAGAACGATTTTACCTTTGATGATGCAGGGGTCTTTTTACTAGCTGCAATCTATATTGGAACAGGCTTCCATTATTTTCTACAGACAGCATTATTTAGTTTCAGAATGGTCTTATTTGTATTACTATTAATCTGGGCAACAGATATCGGAGCCTATTTAGTTGGAAAACAATTTGGAAAAACAAAATTAGCACCGGTTATTAGTCCTAATAAAACAATTGAAGGTTCTCTTGGAGGAATGGTACTATCAGTTATTTGTGGTATGCTGTTTATTCAATGGTATAACCCTTTGAATTTATCAATCCCCATGGTTATATTACTTGCAGTATTAACATCTATTGTCGGCCAATTAGGTGATTTAACAGAATCAGCTTATAAACGTTATTTTGGCGTAAAAGACTCTGGTAAAATCTTACCCGGCCACGGCGGTATTTTAGACCGTTTTGACAGTATGTTATTCGTTATGCCACTCTTTCAACTCGTGCTAGCAATTTTTAATATCAACTAACCATTCCAATATAACAGTTAGGAAGTGCATCATTTTGATAAGAACAATTATCACCTTTATCATCATTTTCAGTATTCTAGTGATTATCCATGAATTTGGTCATTTTTATTTTGCTAAACGAGCAGGAATTTTAGTGAGGGAATTTGCTATTGGCATGGGCCCTAAAATTTTTTCTTACCGCAAAAACAATACCACTTACACCGTTCGTCTATTACCGCTTGGAGGCTATGTCCGAATGGCTGGTTACGGAGACGATGAAACGGAGTTAAAGGCGGGGATGCTGCTCAGCGTTGTTTTGGATGAAAAAGGAGACGTTACTCACATTAACTTGAGTGAAAAGCCACTTATTGATGCTGTTCCTCTCGAACTTACTCACTTTGATTTAGATCGTGATATGGTGATTGAAGGCGTTGTTCCTGGTCAGGAACAAGCAAGCCGATATAGCGTAAAACGAGATGCTTTAATTATTGAGACTGACGGAACAGAAGTACAAGTGGCTCCTATTGATGTTCAATTCCAATCGGCTTCCTTGTTTAACCGTATGCTAACAAACTTTGCAGGGCCAATGAATAACTTTATTTTAGGGATTATTGTTTTTTCTTCCTTAGCTTTCATGCAAGGTGGGGTAGCAGTCAATCGTTCTCAAGTAGGGGATGTCGTTGCAAATAGTCCTGCACAAGAAGCAGGGCTTCAAGCCAATGATGTCATAACGGCTATTAACGGTCAGGAAGTTAGCACATGGTCTGAAATCACCGCACTGATCCAAGAAAATCCAGGCAAAGATATGGAGCTTTTAATTGAGCGAAACGAAGAGGAACAACATATTCAGCTAATCTCAGATCCTGAAACAGGATTGATTGGTATTCAACAAAGTATTGATCGCTCTTTTGGGGCTAAAATCATGTATGGTTTTTCTCAGACTTGGTTTGTAATCAGTTCTATATTCAGCTTGATTTTGTCAATGTTTACTAAGGGATTTGACATTAATGCCTTTGGTGGGCCTGTAGCGATATACGCTGCAACGGAAGAAGTCGTTAGCTATGGCTTTTATAGTATTTTAAGTTTCTTAGGGTTTTTAAGTGTCAACTTAGGTACTGTTAATCTCTTACCGATCCCGGCCCTAGATGGCGGTAAAATCCTGCTTAACATTATTGAGGGTGTGAGAGGCAAACCACTTGAACCTGAAAAAGAGGGTATTATTACTGTTATCGGTGTTGGTTTACTCTTTATATTGATGATTTTAATTACATGGAATGATATCCAAAGATTCTTCTTTGGTGGCTAATAAACTAAAAAAGTTCAAAGATCTCAATCAATGATGTCTTTGACTTTTTTTCTTGATAGAAAGTTGGGTAGATTGGATGAATAAAAAAGAACTTTTCCAGCAGCTGCTAGAACAAATTCAGCTGAAGAATGAGGTAGACTATCTACCGTATTTTAATGAGGGTGAAGTAGAGCAAGTTTATGTCTATAAAAAATCAAAAGTTTGGCATTTTATCCTTCGCTTCCCTGATATTTTACCATTTGAAATCTTTCAAGCCTTGACCTCGAATTTGACACGCGCTTTTAAGACCATTGCAGACATTGATTTGCAAATAAAGGCTGAAAAACCAGTGATTACTGATGAAAAAATTATAGATTACTGGGATACAGTCATTAATCGTAGTAATATCTCATCACCAATTGTAAAAGAAATTTTAAGAAATCACGCACCTATTGTACAAGATGGTGTTGTGACATTACAGTTAGCTAATGAAATTACTAAAAACCACTTGAAAGACAATTATCTCTCTCTTATTCAACAAAATTTCTTAGTTCTAGGTTTTCCTGAGTTTAAAATTCAAGTTGAGTTAAATGAAAAAGCATCGGAAGAGATGCGCACACGCTACTTGGAACGCAAAGAAGAACAAGAAGCTATTATGATTCAGCAAGCCGAGAAAAACTTGAAGATTTATGAAGAGGAGCAAAGTAAGAAAGCCGATAACGGCGGTATGGTTGAAGGACCACTTCAACTTGGCTCTAATATTCCGGATAAAGAAGAGCCGAGACAAATGATTTCAATAACAGAAGAGGAACGGTCTGTTATTGTTCAAGGACATGTTTTTGATAGTGAGGTCAGAGAACTGCGCTCAGGAAGAAAGCTACTTATTTTTAAAGTGACTGATTATTCTTCTTCATTTAGTGTTAAGATTTTTTCTAATAATGAAAAAGATGAAGCAAACTTTGAAAAAGTGAAAAAGGGTATTTGGGTTCGGGTTCGAGGTAGTGTTCAAGAAGATACCTTTATGAGAGATCTCGTGATTAATGCGAGAGATGTTAATGAAGTAAAAGTTCCTGAACGTAAAGATTATGCTCCTGACAATGAAAAACGTGTGGAACTGCACTTACATTCGAATATGAGTTCAATGGATGCGACGAATAGTGTATCTGATTTAGTTGCTCAGGCAGCTAAGTGGGGCCATAAAGCAATTGCAATTACTGACCATGCGACTGCTCAAGCCTATCCAGATGCTCACGCTGCCGGCCAAAAGCATGGCATAAAAATCCTTTACGGTGTTGAAGCAAACATTGTCGATGATGGGGTTCCCGTTGCCTACAATCCTGTTCACAAAGAGTTATCAGAAAGTACTTATGTTGTCTTTGACGTTGAGACAACCGGGCTATCAGCCGTTTATGATACGATTATTGAGATTGCGGCCGTTAAAATGTACAAGGGAAATGTGATTGATACATTCGAAGCATTTATCAATCCTGGGGTTGCCTTATCACAACTCATCATTAACTTAACGGGGATTACAGATTCGATGTTACGCGATGCACCGAATGAAGCAGCTGTTATGCCTAAATTCCGGGAGTTCTGTGAAGACGGTATTTTAGTTGCCCATAATGCATCATTTGATATGGGTTTCATTAACAAATCCTATGAACGTTTAGGGTTAGGAGAAGCACCAAATCCTGTTATTGATACACTGGAGATGTCTCGCTTTTTACATCCGCAACTAAAATCACATCGTTTGAACACACTAGCTAAACGTTACAACGTTAATCTGGAACAGCATCACCGGGCTGTTTTTGATGCGGAAACAACAGGCCATTTGTGCTGGATTTTTATAAAAGAAGCTAAGGAAGATCACAATATTCTCTATCACGATCAACTAAATGATGGTGTTGGAAAAGGGGACTCCTATAAACAAGCGCGTCCATTCCATGCGACGATTATAGCCAAAAACCAGGACGGTCTAAAAGATTTATTTGAATTACTTAGTCTGTCATTTGTGCAGTACTATTACCGAGTACCTCGTATCCCACGCAGTCTCTTGATGGAGAAACGTGAAAATTTATTAATTGGATCTGCTTGTAGCAATGGCGAAATATTTGAAGCTATGATGCAAAAAGGTAAAGAAGAAGCCAGTGAGCGCGCAAAATTCTACGATTACATCGAAGTCATGCCAAAAGGGATTTATAAACCTCTTATTGAACGTGAATTAGTGAAGAATGAAAGTGATTTGGAAGAAATCATTTCAGAGCTTGTTACAATTGGTAAGGAACTAAATAAACCCGTTGTAGCAACAGGGAATGTCCATTATTTAAACCGTGAAGATGCCATTTACCGTGAAATCTTGTTAGGATCACTCAAAATTAACCAAGGTAAAAAGCTAAACTTGCCGGAAGCACATTTTAGATCAACCGATGAGATGTTGAATGATTTTAAATTCTTAGGTAAAGATGTCGCTAAGGAAATTGTTGTTGAGAATCCTAACCATGTTGTCGATATGGTTGAAGAGATTACGCCAATTAAAGATAAATTATATACACCAAATATCGAAGGCGCCAACGATGAAATTAAAGAGCTCTCTTATAACGAAGCGAAACGCCTTTATGGTGAAGATTTGCCAGACATTGTTGTCAAGCGGTTAGAAAAGGAACTAAAAAGTATTATTGGAAATGGGTTCGCTGTTATCTACTTGATTTCACAAAAACTCGTTCATAAATCCAATGAAGACGGCTATCTTGTTGGGTCGCGGGGATCAGTTGGTTCAAGTTTTGTGGCTACTATGACGGGGATTACGGAAGTAAATCCGTTACCGCCTCACTACCGCTGTCCAGGCTGTCATTACAGTCACTTCATAAATGACGGATCGATTGGTTCTGGTTATGACTTGGAAGAAAAAGCATGTCCAAGCTGTGGCACGATGATGGACCGTGACGGCCATGATATTCCATTTGAAACATTCTTGGGCTTCTATGGGGATAAAGTTCCCGATATTGATTTGAACTTCTCGGGTGAGTATCAAGCACAAGCCCATGCTTATACGAAAGTTCTTTTTGGTGAAGACTATGTATTCCGTGCAGGAACAATTGGTACAGTAGCGGATAAAACAGCTTATGGTTATGTTAAAGGTTACGAACGAGATCATGGTTATCATTATTCAGCTGCAGAAGTTGATCGGTTAGCTAAAGGCTGTACAGGCGTTAAACGGACAACCGGACAGCATCCGGGGGGGATTATCGTTATTCCAGACTATATGGACGTTTATGATTTTACACCAATCCAATTCCCTGCTGATGACCAATCATCCGAATGGAAAACAACTCACTTTGACTTCCATTCCATTCATGACAATGTCTTGAAACTGGATATTCTAGGTCACGATGATCCGACAATGATTCGGATGTTGCAAGACTTATCCGGTATTGATCCTGTTACGATTCCACCAAATGATCCTGAGGTTATGAAGATATTCTCTGGAACAGAGGTCTTGGGTGTCACACCAGAGCAAATTTTTAGTAAGACAGGTACACTAGGTGTTCCGGAGTTTGGAACGCGCTTTGTTCGGGGCATGCTCGAACAAACGAAACCAGCAACCTTTGCCGAATTACTTCAAATCTCAGGTCTATCGCATGGTACCGACGTTTATTTAGGGAATGCGGAAACCTTAATTCGTGAAAATAATATTCCACTTGCCGATGTTATCGGCTGTCGTGATGATATTATGGTTTACCTAATCTATCATGGTATGGAAGATGGTATTGCGTTCAAGATTATGGAGAGTGTTCGTAAAGGTAAAGGCATTCCAGATGACTGGCAAGCAGACATGCGAGCTAATAATATTCCAGAATGGTATATTCAATCGTGCTTAAAAATCAAATACATGTTCCCGAAAGCCCATGCGGCTGCCTACGTTTTAATGGCACTTCGTGTTGCTTACTTTAAAGTTCACGATCCAATCTTGTATTACTGCGCTTATTTCTCAGTTCGTGCTTACGACTTTGATTTGGTAGCTATGTCACAGGGTAAAGAAGCCATTAAAGCTAAAATGAAAGAGATTATGGATAAAGGGCTAGAAGCATCGGTTAAGGAGAAAAACCTCTTAACGGTACTTGAAATCGCTAATGAAATGGTAGAACGCGGCTTTGAATTTAAAATGATTGATATTGATCGCTCTGATGCCACCAACTTCATTATTGATGGTAATAGCTTAATTGCGCCATTTAGAGCAGTACCAAGTTTGGGAGAAAACGTGGCCAAGCAAATTGTCATTGCGCGTGAAGAACAACCATTCTTATCAAAACAAGATTTACAAACAAGAGGTAAAGTCTCTAAAACCATTATTGACTACATGACTGAAAATGGTGTTTTAGACGGTATGCCAGATGAAAACCAATTGTCGCTATTTGACTTCTAAAAAGCCGCTTTTCTTGCTTTTTAAGGATAAATAGTGTATGCTTTGTAAAGAATAAAGTTGCTGAGGGAGTGAGCGGAGACGCTCGCTCTTTTTAACGCATAGGGCACTAAAATTTGATTTGAGAGATTATAAAGGGAGGGTTTTTGTGAGCCGAGTAGTTGATGTTGTAAAGGAAGCAGTCTTGCCTGTTGTCGATGAACGTAACTTTGAATTGGTTGACGTAGAATTTTTGAAAGAAGGTAAAAATTGGTTTTTACGTATCTACATTGATAAACCAGGTGGAATTGATATTGAAGAATGTGCATGGGTAAGTGAGCGCGTCAGCGATATTATGGATCAAATGGATCCAGATCCAATTCCTCAGGCTTATTTCTTAGAAGTATCCTCTCCGGGTGCAGAAAGACCATTAAAGACAGATAAAGACTTACAAAATGCCGTTGGAAGCTACGTCAACTTGTCTTATTACCAAGCCATCGATGGAGAAAAATCCCACGAAGGAACGCTTTTAGAAGTTACAGAAGACAGCGTGAAACTTGAAATTAAAATTAAAACACGTGTGAAAACAATTGAAATTCCGCGTGAAAAAATTGCGAAAGCAAGACTAGCCATCCAATTTTAAAGTGAAGCAGGGAGTGAATTAGAAAAATGAATAAAGATATGCTTAGTGCTCTAGATGTATTAGAAAAAGATAAAGGTATTTCAAAAGAGATTGTCATAAGTGCTCTTGAGGCAGCTTTAGTTTCTGCATATAAACGTAACTATGGACAAGCACAAAATGTTGATGTTGAATTTAACGAAAAAAATGGTGATATCCATGTTTATTCAGTTAAAGAAGTTGTCGATATGGTGTTTGACTCAACTTTAGAAGTAAGCATCGAAGATGCGATTGAAATTAATAAAGGCTACGAAATCGGTGATAAAATCCGCTTTGAAGTGACACCACGTGACTTTGGACGAATTGCAGCACAAACAGCTAAACAAGTTATTATGCAACGTATTCGTGAAGCAGAACGCAGTATTATTTATGATGAGTTCATTGCTTATGAGAATGATATTTTAAACGGTGTTGTTGAAAGACAAGATTCTCGTTATATCTATGTTAACTTAGGTAAAATCGAAGCTGTTCTATCAAAACAAGAACAAATTCCAGGAGAAGAGTTCCAACCACATGACCGTATTAAGGTTTATGTTACAAAAGTTGAAAACACATCAAAAGGCCCTCAAATTTTTGTAAGTAGAAGCCACCCTGATTTGTTGAAACGTTTATTCGAACAAGAAGTTCCTGAAATCTACGACGGTGTTGTTGAAATTATTTCAATCGCGCGTGAAGCAGGGGACCGTTCGAAAATCGCTGTTCGCTCACGCGACGTTAACGTTGATCCAGTCGGAACATGTGTAGGCCCTCGCGGACAACGTGTTCAAGCGATTGTTAATGAATTAAAAGGCGAAAACATGGATATTGTGAAGTGGGATGAAGACCCAGCACAATATATTGCAAATGCTCTAAACCCAGCACAAGTGGTTCATGTTGATTTTGAACCTGCAAAAGGTAGCTGTACAGTTGTCGTTCCTGATTATCAATTATCACTTGCAATTGGGAAACGTGGACAAAACGCACGTCTAGCTGCTAAACTAACAGGCTTTAAAATTGATATTAAATCAGAAACAGATTATGGTGTCATGATGGCAGAACAAGCTGACACATCAGAAGTTGTTGAAGAAGAGATTTATGTATCAGATATTGATGAAGTTCTTGAAATGGATGCTGTTAATCCAGCAGAAGACATTCAACAAGCAGATGAAGTAGCTGAAGATATCTTGGATGCTGACGAAACAGAAAATCGTATCGCTGAAGTGGAGTTAGATCCTGAAGAAGATTATAACGAATTATTAAATGACTCTGATCAATAAGAGGTGACGCTTTATGAAGAAAAAAAAGATTCCAATGCGTCGTTGCATTGTATCAAACGAGATGAAGCCTAAAAAAGAAATGATTCGAATCGTAAGAACACCAGAAGGGGTCCTTGAAATAGACCCATCTGGAAAAAAGAATGGTAGAGGCGCTTATGTTTCTTTAGAACCTGAATTAGTTGAAAAGGCTAAGAAGAACAAGCTGTTTGAGCGTCAGTTCGAAGTAGCAGTATCAGACGACTTTTACCAAGAATTATACGATTACGTTGATCACCAAAAAGCTAGGAGCCAGATTAATGGAACAGTCTAAAAAACAACTGAACCTACTTGGCATTGCAACTCGAGCAAGAAAGCTAATTAGCGGTGAAGAGCTAACAATTAAAGCGATTCAACGTAACGAAGCAAAACTTGTTATTGTTGCAACTGATTGTAGCGATAATACAAAAGAAAAACTATTAAACAAATGCACCTACTATAAGGTTCCTTTTGATAGCTCATTCACATCTGATGAAATAAGCATTGCAATTGGAAAAAGTCGCTCAATTTGTGCCTTTACTGAAAAGGGATTTGCTGACAGTTATTTAAAGCTGAAAGGAACGAACAATATGAGATAAGGACGGTGAAGACATGGTTAAAAAAAGAGTCTACGAATATGCTAAAGAACATAACACATCTAGTAAGGACGTTATCGAAAAAGCAAAACAAGCGGGACTAAACTTTCAAAGCCACATGTCAATAATGGAAGATGAGGATGTTAAAAAAATGGATAAACAAATGAAGAGTAAGAATGAAGCGCCTGTATCTTCCCATAACAAGAAAAATACAACAGTTTCACAAAAAACAACAACTACCAACCAAACTGCTAAGCCAGCAAGTAAACCTGCTGCTAAAAAAGCTGACGGACAAAAGCCAGCAACTCAAGGTAATCGTCAACCTGCACGAGGTGGAAATCAAAGTAACTTTAATAATAATAGAGGTAAAGGCGGCTTTAACAAACGTAACAACCGCAATAAAAAGCGTGATAATCGTGCGCCTAAACCACCTGTACCACAACGTAAATTCCGTGAATTGCCAGAAACATTTATTTATACAGAAGGTATGAATATTCAAGATGTTGCTAAAAAACTACACCGTGAACCAGCAGAAATCATTAAAAAATTGTTCATGATGGGGATTGTAGCAACTCAAAATCAACCGTTAGATGCTGAAACGCTAGAGTTGATTGCGGCTGATTATGGCATTAACGCAGAACAAAAGATTGAAGTTGATATTTCAGATTTAGATGTTTATTTCGAAGAAGATGACAACAAAGAAGAAATGACAACTCGACCGCCAGTTGTTACCATTATGGGACACGTTGACCATGGTAAAACAACACTACTTGACTCACTTAGAAATACAAAAGTAAGTTTAAGTGAAGCTGGTGGAATTACACAGCATATCGGTGCTTACCAAGTTGAAATTGATAAAAAACCAATCACATTCTTGGATACACCAGGACATGCGGCCTTTACAACGATGCGTGCGCGTGGAGCGGACGTAACAGATATTACGATTATCGTTGTTGCAGCTGATGATGGTGTTATGCCACAAACAGTTGAAGCGATTAACCATGCGAAAGCAGCAGATGTTCCGATTATCGTAGCAGTTAACAAAATTGACAAACCGACAGCGAACCCTGACCGCGTTATGCAAGAATTAACAGAACATGGTTTAATTCCTGAATCATGGGGTGGCGATACCATCTTCGTTAACATCTCAGCTAAATTTGGTGAAGGTATCGACGAACTATTAGAAATGATTTTATTAGTTGCTGAAGTACAAGAACTGAAAGCTAATCCAAATCGTTTAGCAATCGGTAGTGTCATTGAAGCACGTCTTGATAAATCAAAAGGACCGATTTCAACATTACTAGTACAAGCTGGAACATTAAAAGTAGGAGATCCTATCGTTGTAGGTAATACATTCGGACGTGTTCGTGCGATGACTAACGATCAAGGTCGCCGTGTAAAAACAGCTGGACCATCTATGCCTGTAGAAATTACTGGCTTGAACGAAGCACCTCAAGCTGGTGACCGTTTCGTAGTCTTTGAAGACGAAAAAACGGCACGTTCAGTTGGGGAAGATCGTACTAAACGTGCACAAGTTGAATCACGTAACAACCAAAACCGAGTGACATTAGATAACTTATTCTCTAGCTTGAAAGAGGGAGAATTGAAAGAAGTTGGCATTATTATTAAAGCTGACGTTCAAGGTTCGGTTGAAGCACTTGCTGGAAGTTTACAAAAGATTGAAGTAGAAGGCGTTCGTATCCGTATTATTCACTCGGCTGTAGGTGCGATTAACGAAAGTGATATCACACTAGCTGCAGCAAGTAATGCGATTATTATCGGGTTTAACGTTCGTGCAACACCTCAAGCTAAGATTCAAGCAGACCAAGAAAGTGTTGATATTCGTCTTCACCGTGTTATCTATAGCGCAATTGAAGAGATTGAAACAGCTATGAAAGGGATGCTTGATCCTGAGTACGAAGAAAAAATCACTGGATCTGCGCTTATTCGTGAGACGTTTAAAGTATCTAAAGTGGGTACAATCGGTGGTGCATTCGTTACTGATGGTGTCATCAAACGTAGCAGTGGCGTTCGTGTTATTCGTGATAACATTGTTATCTTTGAAGGCGAACTAGCGAGCTTGAAACGCTTTAAAGACGATGCTCGTGAAGTAGCAAAAGGATTTGAATGTGGTTTAATGATTGAAGGCTACAACGATATTCGCGAAGATGATGTCATCGAAGCATTCGAAATGGTTGAAATCGTTAGAAAATAACGTTATCCTGTTACTACGACAGCTATAAAGGAGAGAATGACATGGCAAACTATCGCGCTGGTAGAGTAAAGCAAGAAATCTTACGTGAAGTAAACACCATTTTGTCAAAAAACATCAAAGATCCACGTATCAAAGATGTGACAATTACTGATGTTGACCTAACGGGTGACTTGCAAAACGCAACCATTTACTATAGTACGCTTCAAGAACTAGCAAGTGACCGTGAAAAGGTTCAGCTAGGCTTGGAAAAAGCAACAGGTCTAATTCGTAAAGAATTAGGATCAAAATTATCTTTATATCGTACACCAGAAATAGAATTCAAACGTGATGAATCAATCGCGTATGGTAATAAGATTGAAGAATTAATTCGTCAAATCCACGATGAGGATGACGCGAGATAATGAAAAGACACTAGGGAGTTCAGCTCCCTAGTGTCTTTTTGTCCTAACTGTAAGATACAGATCAAAAAAGACAGCTGTATCTTACAGTTAGGCTCTAGAATGTAAGATACAACCTCCTAATAACGATCTGTATCTTACATTTCTACTCTCAAATGTAAGATACAGAAGAGATTTCAGAGTTGTATCGACTAACTAAAACGGGATATATTCTTACAGACACTATTTTTACTGTTATATGATAAAATGAATTACAAAAGACAATAAAGAAGGTGAACAAATGAGTCTTCAATTTATTTTAGGTCAAGCAACGGCAGATAAGCGACATGCCTATATTACTGACATAAAAGCCCGACTTAGAAATAATCCTCAAGCTAAAGTGTTCATTGTCGTACCTGAACACGCCAAGTTTGAAGGTGAGATGACTGTATTAGAAGATTTATGGAAGCAAGACGATGAGCAACACGCATTTTATGGATCAATTAACCTTCAAATTTTTAGTTTCAGCCGACTAGCTTGGTTTTTTCTAAAAGATGAAGAAATTTATCAAAAAAAGCGATTAACGGATATCGGAATCAGTATGCTATTAAGAAAGCTATTGCTTGAGTCACGAGAAGATTTTATTTTATTTAGACGCGAAATTGAAAAAGATGGTTTTATTGAACAGTTGACTATGCTTTTTAAGGAGTTTAAAGCTGGAAATATCAGCATAGAGGACTTAGAGCAAGCGGTTGACCGTGAGTCTCGTTCAACACGCTTGTTAGATCAACAACAAAAATTAAAAGAGATTTTGCACATTTACCGTCAATACTGCGCGGTCGTTGATGAGAACTATGTTCAATATGAGTTATTGCTAGAAACATTAGCTCAAACGATCTGTAGTAGCGAGATGGGCGAGACTTACTTATATATCGATGGTTATTATCATTTTACTGCACAGGAAATGCAAATTATTCAGGCTTTTCTGCATCAAGCCAGTCAGGTCACCATTGTTTTAGATTTAGATAAAGCTTATATTGACCAGCCACCTGAATTACAGAACCTGTTCCATGCTGCTGGTTCAACTTATTTCCATTTATATCAATTTGCACGTTCCAATGGTGTCCCTG
This sequence comes from Jeotgalibaca arthritidis, assembly GCF_011100465.1. Taxonomy (NCBI): domain Bacteria; kingdom Bacillati; phylum Bacillota; class Bacilli; order Lactobacillales; family Carnobacteriaceae; genus Jeotgalibaca; species Jeotgalibaca arthritidis. The sequence goes on along the minus strand of NZ_CP049740.1, from coordinate 2,219,073 downwards.
TCTTACAAGACCAGCGGATTACGAAAGATACGGATGGCTATGATCCAGCTATGCTTCAACTCGACCGTTATTGGGTGAATAGTTCATCTGGAAATAGAAGTAGGTTGACGATAGAATCTAACGAAGATACGACGCCATCAGACAAAATCCATATTTGGTCATGTGACAATAAGCAAGCTGAAATTTTCCATGTTGCCAATAGTATTAATCGTTTGATGATTGAAAAAGGCTATCGATACAAGGACTTTTTAATTATGGCTCGACGAGTAGAAGATTACGAAACTATTTTGAAACCACTTTTTGAAAAAGCAAATTTAAATGTCTTTTATGATAAGGCCGATGAAATGCAACACCATCCATTTGCTGATTTTCTTGACAGCTTATTCCGGATAAAGTTCCATTATTGGCGTTATCCCGATTTAATGCGGATGCTTCGGACGGAACTTTTTCTTCCACAAACTGAAGAGGAACTTTCGTTGACAGATCGAAAAGAACAAGTAACTTTTTACCGTGATACCATCGATAAGACTGAAAATATTATGTTAGCTTTCGGTTATGAAGGAAATGCTTGGTTTAAAAAGACTGACTGGTCTGCTTATCAGTTCAATGAGCTGGAAGAAGGGGAGGAAACGCCTCAACAACCGCTAGGAATGGCAGAAGCTAACCAAGTAAAAACTTTCCTTCAGGAGCGTTTATTGCCGTTCTACAAGCAATTAGAAAAAGTTAAAACAGGGCGGGAAGCTGCTAGCTTGCTTTACCATTTCTTAGAAACTAACAAAATTGACCAACAGCTCCTATTTTGGAGAGATTTAGCTATTGAAGAAAATGATTTAGAAAAAGCCCGTCAGCATGAGCAAGTTTGGAAGACGTTTATTTCGTTACTCGATGAATATGTCGAAACGCTGGGTGATTATGAGTTCGATGCCAAGATGTTCTATGATATTTTGATGACTGGTTTAGAAAATGCGACCTTTAGTATTGTGCCGCCAACTCTTGATGAGGTCATTTTCTCAAGCATTGAAGGAGCGCGATTCCAGACTGCAAAGGTAGCCTTTATCATTGGTGCTACCCAAGATAATTTACCTAAAGTTCATGAAAATAAATCGTTGTTAACGGAAGAAGAACGAGAAAGTTTACAGACTAGTTTGCAGGCCGATAGCAAGTATTTGAATCAGTCTGTCTCAGAATCGACAGCTTCAGAGCCATTTGTGGCTTATCAAGCCTTTTTAGCGGCTACTGATCAGTTGTTTATCACTTATCCTTTAAGTATTGATGGCAGCAATCGTGTCCAAAAGATTTCTCCTTATGTTTCTCGAATCTCAAAAGATCTCAAGATTCCTACTCAATATAAGGCAGCTGATATCACTGATTCAGACAATCAAATGGATTTCATAGGAAATAAAATCCAAAATATTAGTCAATTAGTTAAATTAATTCGTCATCAAGTCACATCAGAACAGAAAATGCCAGTAATCTGGCGACGAATTTTATCTTACCTTTACCGAGATGAAACAGTCTCAGCTGATTTAGAACGTATTTTTAGAAGTTTAAAATACAAGAATATTCCTACCCATTTAACAGCAGAACTTGCTGAGAAACTCTATGGGAAAAATCTTTTTCTATCCGTTTCACAACTGGAAAGTTATTATTTAGATGCCTATAGTCATTTCTTAAAATACGGTTTAAAGCTAAAAGAAAGACAAAAGTATGAACTTACAGCGGCGGGAACAGGTGAATTTTACCATGAAGCTTTAGAATATATTGTTTCTCGCATGGCACAAGAGCCACTTTTAACACCACAATCAATTGATCAAATTACTTCTGAAGTGTTAGATATGCTATTTGGGTCTCATAAATACCAGATCCTTTCCAGTTCAAATCGAATGAGCTTTATTCAGGACCAGTTACGCGATACCATTAGTCATCTATCACAAATGCTCTTTAAGCAACAAAACTTAACCAATTTCCAAAATATTAAAACCGAAGCAGTCTTTGGACCACCAGGTTTGAATAATGACTTGGAAGGAATGGTTTTCCCTTTAAACAACAATCGTAAGCTCTATTTAAGAGGGAAAATAGACCGAATCGATAAAGTCGAATCGAACGGGCAACTTTATTTATCTGTTCTAGACTATAAATCAAGCCAACATAGCTTCCAGTTTATCGATGCTTATTATGGATTGGCTATGCAGATGATTACGTATTTAGATGTAGCAATGCTTAATGCAGACCGACTTAACCTCAGCAATGCAAAAGCAGCAGGGGCCTTTTACTTACACGTTAAAAATCCACTCTTAAAGGTCCTAAAACGCCCTGAGGAAGAGGAACTAACGCAATTATTACTCGGTGAACATAAGCTTAAAGGCTTATTAGTTGCTGAAACAGACCTAACAGCTGCTATTGAACCGGATATAGAAGCAGGTCAATCAGGATTAGTATTGCCTTTCCGCTATAAAAAATCAGGTGATTTCTATTCTAATTCCAACGATTTAGTTAGTCGGCAAGAATTGGATTTATTAATTAAGAACAACCGTCGCCGTATTCAAGAAGCCGGCAATCAAATTTTATCTGGCGACTTAAAGATGAATCCTGTTAAGGATCGCTTATTTATACCGTCAGTTCAAGGGCCTTACCGGGCTATTTCACAGTTTGACAGTACCTTAATAGAAAACCGCTATCGCCGTCTTGATAAACTCAATAAGGCAATGGTGTTAGAGAAACTAAAGCAAGAATTTGAAGAGGAGGATGAGACAGATGGCCATGATACCACCAAAAACGACCAATGATCGCTTTACTGATGATCAATGGCAAGCCATTTATCAAACAGGTGACAATATTTTAGTCGCAGCCTCTGCAGGTTCAGGTAAAACGACTGTTTTAGTGCAACGGATTATTGAAAAAGTAAAAAATGGGACGAACGTCGATGAACTTTTAGTTGTCACGTTTACAGAGTCAGCTGCCGTTGAAATGAAAGAGAGAATTGGTGTGGCCATTCAAGAAGCGATTAACACAGCAGTCAACGATGAACAGTATCGGCATTTAATGCGTCAAGTCACCTTATTGCCGCAAGCACATATTTCAACCATCCATGCCTTCTGTTTAAAAGTGATTCAGCGCTTTTTCTATCTAATTGAAATTGATCCTGTTTTCCGTATTGTCGCTGATAATATTGAAGTTGAAATGACTAAAGAAGATGTTTGGGAACAACTAAAAGAAGAGCAATACGGCATTGCCGGCACAACCTTCAAGCAACTGGCTCGGGCGTATTCCAATGACCGCAGTGATGAGGGCTTAAAAACACTCATTTTCTCTCTTTATAACTTCTCACGGGCAAATCCTGATCCAACGCGGTGGATTAATTCCCTTGGAGATTTGTATGATTTAACGGATGGCTTAGTAAATAGTCGTCTCTATCAAGAATTACTTCTTCCACAAATGAAAACGGAGCTTGAGTCAGCTATTTACAGCTTAGAGATGGGTATTCATCAAGCTGGTGAATCGGAGCATACCTTAAAACATCACGATTTAATGATGGCTGAGCGTGATGGTATTATTGCCATTCAAGACGCAGTAATGACCAGTCGTTATCAAGAGGCCTATGATTTAATTGATCGCATGACGTTCGAACGATGGCCGTCTGTGAAAAAGGATAATCCTGATAAAGAGCTGATTCAAGATATGAAGCGATTAAGAGACCAAGCCAAGCAAACTACGATCAATGTAAAGGACCAGTTTTTCAGCCGACCTCTGGACGAACAAGAAGAGATGATTCAGCAAACTAAACCGTTTATTGAAGAAATGATCCGTGTTACCTTACTATTTACAGATATGTATTGGCAAAAGAAACAAACTGATAGTGCGCTTGATTTCAATGACTTGGAACATTTAACACTCGATATTTTAATGCCTTTAAAAGACGGAAAACGCCAGCCTAGTGAAGCAAGCTTATATTATCGCCAAAAGTTTGAGGAAGTATTGATTGATGAATACCAAGATGTTAACCAGCTACAAGAAAGTATTCTGTATGGCGTAACGAGACATCAGCCAGAAACAGAAAACTTATTTATGGTAGGGGATGTCAAACAATCTATCTATGCTTTCCGTTTAGCGGATCCTGGTTTATTTTTAGCGAAATATGAACAGTTCGCGGAAAAAGAGGGCGGCGAACGGATTATATTAGCTGAAAACTTCCGTTCAAGAGGCGACGTTATTTCCTTTACTAACTTTATTTTTACCCAGCTGATGGATAAAGCAGTAGGGCAAATGGCTTATGATAAACTCGCTGAATTAAAGCAAGGTAATTTGTCATTTCCAGATGTTTCCGACTGCAAAACTGAATTGTTAATTTATTTAAAAGGGAAATCAGACGAGGAGACACCAGCAGCAGAAGACCACCTTCAAGAAGATGTTGACTTTGAAGCTGCTATTGATGATAAGGCGACGGGCGAAGTGACCATGGTTGCTCAAACCATCAAAGACTTGATTCAAAACAAACAGACTATTTATGACAAGAAAACAAAATCTCAGCGACTGATTGGTTTTAAAGACATTGTCTTATTGACACCGACTAAGAAAAATAATTTATTGATTCTAGAAACCTTTAAAGAATACGGCATTCCTGTCATTTTAAATGACTCACAGAGCTTCTTCCAACGAACAGAAATCACTGTGATGCTATCTCTGTTAAAGGTGGTTGATAATCCAAGGCAAGACATTCCACTAGCTGCAGTCTTACGATCGCCTATTGTCGGCTTAAATGAACGCCAATTAGCGACTATTCGATTAAGCCAGCCTAGCGGAGACTACTATGATGCCGTTCAACATTTTTTAAGTGACTATGAAGAAGGAAAACTCGAAAAAACAAGCGAAACAATGAGTTGTTATGAAAAAGTAACTGCCTTTATGACACAGTTAAATCGCTGGCGAGATTTTACAAAACAAAGTAATCTTGTCCAATTAATTTGGCGAATTTATGAAGAAACAAACTTTATTGATTATGTTGGTGGAATGGCCTCTGGTAAGCAACGTGTTGCTAATCTGCATGCCCTTTACGAGCGTGCTAAAAAATACGAATCATCCAACTATAAAGGTCTTTTCCAGTTTGTTCGCTTTATTGAACGCATCCAGGACCGTGATCAAGATCTAGCTGAGCCAACAACCTTTAGTGAAGACGAAGATGCCGTTCGTATTATGACTATTCATGCTAGTAAAGGGTTAGAGTTCCCAATTGTGTTTATTATGGATATGTCCAAACAGTTTAATATGCAAGATTTACGGAAACCGTATGTCTTTTCTGACCGTTATGGGGTGGGTACTGACTTTATTGATGTCGATCAGCGGATTAAGTACCCCTCACTAGTTACTTATGCCTTTGCCAATGATAAGAAAAAGAACCTGTTAGCTGAAGAAATGAGAAAGCTCTATGTTGCCTTGACGAGGGCAGAGCAAAAACTCTACTTAGTTGGGTCTTATGAATCAAAAGAAAAAATGTGGCAAGAATGGGGCAAAGCCGATGAAGCTGCTGGCCGTTTACTACCAGATCATTTGCGCTTAGCTGCAAATAATTTCATGCAATGGGTAGGCTTAAGCTTGTATCGTCACCAGCTCGTTGACCCTGATTCTGAAATCAAGACTTACCGTGGCGAAATCAGCCAATATCCGGTGACCTTTGATGTGTCCTTTTATAGTGCTGATGACCTATTAGGGAATATTGTGACCGTTAATTTAGACGACGATATTGACTGGGATAATCATATCCAAACAACCATTCAACAGGCAGATACGGTTGAACCCGAGCTTGATTTTAAAACAGCAGTTGCTCTAATGGCATATACTTACCCGCATGAAGCTGCAACACAAACAACTAGCTACCAATCTGTATCAGAAATTAAACGACTATTTGAAGATCCTGACAATGCCCAATTGTTACAACTAGATGTTAGTCAGCAAAGTGGTAGAGGACGATACGTCGAACCTAGCTTACAGCGTCCGAATTTTTTGCAGGAAGAAAGCCAACCGACACAAGCCGAAATAGGGACAGCCGTTCACTATGTTCTACAAAATGTGGTTCTTTCCGAATCGGTTACAGCTGAAAAGCTTGATTCCTTAATTCATCAATTAGTTTCAAAAGGAACTATTAAGGAAAATGTTGGTAAGCGAATTGATAAACAGCTTATTTTAGACTTTTTTGAAACAGCGCTTGGTCAACGTATTCAAGAACATGCCAACTTGGTTCAACAAGAAGTACCATTTACCATGTTGATGAAAGCAGGGCAAATTTTTGAAGGCATTGCACCAGATTCAGATGACAATTTACTCATTCACGGGATTATCGATGGTTTTATTGAGTTTGATGATCATATTATCTTGTTTGATTTTAAAACAGATTATGTCGGCAATAAACAAGATGAGATTATCGCTAAATATAAAGGACAGATGATTGTCTACCGAGAAGCTCTCGAGCAAATTAAGCAGAAAAAAGTGACTGAAGCCTATATTTGTTTACTCTCTGCTAATCAAAATATTTTATTATAGTCAAAAACAGCCATTCCCAAATACAGGGAATGGCTGTTTGAGTGAATAGAAGGGCAATTTCTCGTTTCTACTCGCTCAAAAGGAGACAAACCGTTTATATAAACGGTTTGTCTCCTTTTTTAATTAATAACTATAAACATTACCGGCATTCCACAATAGGAATTCAGTAACACCATGATCGTTTAGTGCTTGTACTTGTGCCATGACTTCTGCGTTGCCATAGTCTTTATAATAACCAGCGCCTAAGTAAGAAGCAGTAAAGTCTTGTAACCATGGGCGAGTCACTGGTGTATGGTCTAACGACTCAAGCAAAGGTAATTCCACCTTCATGTATTCATCAACCACCTCATAGGGGTGTAAGTCTGGTGCATCAATCCCAAAGTAAGATGCGCCCCAATGACTTGGATAAATCATAGATGAAATAACATCGACATGAGAAGCAATATTGCTGAAGTTTTGTCCAATACCGGGTGCTTCTGGAACTGTTGCAGCATAACCGAAAATATCAACGGATACTTCAACACCGTACGGCATCAATTGTTCGCGGGCATAAGCTACAAAATCAGAGACAGCAGCCACACGTTTTTGAACATCATCCATATCAGCATCTGCATAGTCACCCATATCATAAACTAAGTCTTCTCCCCATACTTCAAATCCTTCTGGGAAACGAACATAGTCAAACTGGATTTCCTTAAAGCCAACTTTAGCCGCTTCAATTCCAACATTTATGGCGTAATCCCATGTTTCTTTCATAAAGGGATTAATAAAAGCTTCACCATTGCCAGCTGTCCAAACTTCACCACTAGGATAACGGAAGGACATTTCAGGTTGTGTTTTTGGTAGTTCTGAATCTTTAAAGGCAACCACACGAGCGATAGGATAAATTTGATTCTCTTCTAATTTTCCAATTAAAGCATCAATATCCTCAATAGTAGTAATGGTGTTACTTTGTAAATGTTCATCATCCGTATCGAATTGTGTTGTAACAAAACCAAAATCATCTTTAATATCAATAACCATAGCATTTAAATCATTGCTGTTTAAATAACTGATCATATCATCCATTTTCTCAGTGCTACCGGCTGAATTAGCTGTTAAGTAAATGCCTTTAACCCCATCTTCCGGGTAAGCTATGTCGACACCACTATCATAGAAAAACTTTTTCGGCAGACTCTTAACTTCAGGGGCCTTTAAAAACGGTTCTTGTCTTAATGATAATGTAGTCGCCTCTTGGACTTCACTTGCTTTTACTTCTGACATAAAAGGGGATCCTAAAGTCAGTAATGCAGAAGCTGTTAGTAATTTTAAAAATCGATGTGTCATTTATTAGTCTTCCTCCCGTTCTGGTGACGCAATTAAAGCTGGATCGACCATCTCATAGCCTTTTTCGCGAAGACCATCAATAATGTCTCCAATGGCCCCCGCTGTCCATTCACGGTCATGCATCAATAAGTTTGCGCCGTTGCCTAAGAATTCCGTATTAACCATAATATCAGCTAGGGCAGGGGTATTCATATACGCCTCTTCCCAATCATAGCCATACGTCCAATTCATCATAGTCATTTTTTCTTCTTCGATAACAGCTAACGTATTATCATCGTATTGACCATAAGGCGGTCGGATGAAACGAGGACGTTGGCCCGTAATGGCTTCAATATTATCGTTTGTTTTCACGATTTCTTCTTTTTGTTCTTCATAAGTTAAACTATGGAAATCTGGATGAGAATAAGAATGATTACCAATTTCAAATCCCATATCATAAATTTCTTTAATTATAGCTTGTGATGTCTCATCTTCTAAAAACTGTCCTACAACAAAGAAAATGGCATTAGCGTCTTTTTCCTTTACGGTATGAGCAATAGCTAGTGAATAGCTATTAGGTGGTTGAGGTGCATCATCAAAGGTCAAAAGGGCAACTTCTACTGGTGCATCGTCAATCGGTTCAACGGTGAAAATAGCTTGATTAATATCATACTCATAAGCAACGCTTTCTTCTTCGATGACGTCTTGTGAAGAAGCGTTAGAACTTGATACGTCTTCTGACGAAGAAATAGTCTCTTGACTAGATTGAGTCGTTTCTGTTTCTGGTGAATCTGATGAACAAGCTGCTAATAAAGAGACAGCCAACAATAGTAATAATGATTGCTTCATAGCGAATAAACTCCTTATTTGTCTTGTAGTTCTGTTAATTCAGCCATTAATTCCTCAAATTGGCTATCAAATGATGCCAATAAATCAACTAAAGGTTGAATTTTTTCTAGATTAGTATGACTTGTTGCATTTAAACGATCAATGCCATTATATAGGGTGTTGAAATCCGCATCGTCTGATCCAAATGATTCAAAGGTCGTTTTTTCCTCAGCTAACTGATTGTCATAAGTCTCAACATAATCTGTTAAAGTTGTTTGAATGTCCGTAACAGTTTGAGAAAGTGTTTGAACTGCTGTTAGGGGAAGTTCTTCGTCATCTTGTTTATTTAAGCGAGATGTTTCTTTCTCTAAATCTTTTAATAATTTTTGAATGCTAGCTAGTTGTTCGCTACGGCTGTCAATATTACTGAACAATTGCGCAGAGCCATCCTTAAAACTGACTAGGTCTTCATCTGATACTAGTGATGCGTCAAATTCCTCCTGCATACTAGCTTCTTTAGATTGAATTTCATTTAATGAAACAACCAACTCTTCTTTAATTTGGCTGACAGATTCAACATTTTCATGAAGGTCTGCAGCCCCGTTTGAACAAGCCGCTAGAAACAAGCCGCTTGTTGCCAAAATCATATACATCTTTTTCAAAATAGCGTCTCCTTTATCAATAAGTTCTAAACCTATAAACCATTATAACTAAACTCTTCTTTAGAATTCAAGGCACAAGAGCACAATGCGTTAATTCCATCTGAACTTGCCCTTTAGCTTTTTCACATTTTCGTTTACAATAGAGAAGTATTGAATAATGCAAGTAAGTGAGGAGACCCAATGATTTTTTATTATATCATCGCAGTGTTATTAATTATAATTGATCAAATTAGCAAATGGTTAATCGTTCAGAATTTTGCTTTGTATGAAGAAAAGGTACTTGTACCAGGCTTTTTCTCTTTGTTTTATATCCAAAACAAGGGGGCGGCATGGGGGATATTCGAAGGAAAAATGGTTTTCTTTTATATTATTACTGTTCTGGTAGTTGGTTACTTGGTTTATACCTTCCATAAATACCCGATCAAGAGTAAGTTAGTTGGTTATAGTTTTTCATTAATCTTAGCTGGAGCGATTGGTAATTTTATCGACCGCTTATTGAATGGTTTTGTTGTTGATATGTTCCGTCTGGATTTCATCAACTTCCCTATTTTCAACGTGGCAGATGTTTGCTTAACAATTGGGGTAGCATTAATGATTATTCATGTACTATTTTTTGAAGAAAACGAAGAGAGAAAAGGATAATAAAATGACTGAAAGAACGTATTCCCTTAATGTGAATAATGAAGAAGGGCGAATTGATAAAGTGATAACTGAACGGTTTAGCTCGTTCACAAGGACCCAAATTCAAAGCCTATTGAAAGAAAAGAAAGTGACAGTTAATGGACAAATCGTGAAAGCTAATTATAAAGTCCAAGCGGGCGATCAAATCGTGATGACTGTTCAGGAAAAAGAAATTGTTTCAATCCAAGCGGAAGCAATGCCGCTTCATATTGTTTATGAAGATGATCAGCTAGCCGTTATTTACAAAGAATCTGGCATGGTTGTTCATCCTTCTAAAGGCCACCTATCAGGTACCTTGGTGAATGGCTTACTTCACCATTTTAAAAACTTATCGGATGGTACAGGTGAATTTAGACCCGGTATCGTTCACCGTATTGATAAGGATACATCTGGTTTATTAGTGATTGCTAAAACTAATGAAGCACATGAACACTTGGCACAACAATTTCTCAACCACACAACGGAACGTGTTTACACGGCGTTGGTTCATGGTGAAGTAGAGCATGATGAAGGTCGGATTGATGCACCAATTGGTCGGATGACAAATAATCGGATGAAACGAACGGTTACCCTTGAAGGTCGTCCTGCTGTGACACATTTCAAACGCTTAGAGCTATACCATGATTTTTCACTTCTTGAATTAACGCTTGAAACAGGTCGCACTCACCAAATTCGTGTTCATATGACCTACATTAATCACCCTGTTGTCGGTGATCCAATGTACGGACCTGCTGCTAGCGTAGATAAGCACGGTCAATATTTACATGCAGGTGTTCTTGGCTTTGAGCATCCTACAAGTGGTGAATGGTTACGGTTCGAGCAACCATTACCTGATTATTTCGTTAAAAAGTTAGAAATGCTAGCAGAGACTAATTGACAGTTCGTCAACTTTTGATTATGCTTAATTGAATAATAAAACAAGCAACCTTTAACACAGTCCAGAGAGGCTAAAAGGAAGTCTATTATGAGTGTCGTTTTTTGACTAATGGAACCCTTATGCGCTTTTTGGCATAGGGGTATTTTTTATAACATCATTTAAAGGAGAATAACCATGAAAAAAGAAATTAGTATTATGGATGAAGCAACGATGAAGCGTTCAATTACTCGAATTACTCATGAAATTTTAGAACGAAATGGCGGAACAGAGGACTTAATTTTAGTCGGTATTCGCACGCGTGGTATTTACCTAGCAGAACGAATCGCAAACCGGATTAAGGATTTTGAAGATGTGGCAGTACCGGTTGGGGAACTAGATATTACTCTTTATCGTGATGACCAACATTTTGCTGAAGGTGAAGATCCCGTTTTAAACGCAACAAATCTGCCGTTTTCAGTAGAAGGAAAACACATTGTTTTAGTCGATGACGTGTTATTTACAGCTCGGACGATTCGCGCGGCAATGGATGCTGTTATGGATCACGGCCGAGCTAACCGTATTACAGTAGCCGTATTAATTGATCGAGGTCACCGTGAATTACCGATTAAGGCTGATTATGTTGGTAAAAACATTCCAACAGCAATTACCGAACAAATATCTGTGAAGCTTCAGGAATATGATGGTCAAGAACAAGTGACCCTTATTAAGGATAGCGCCGAATAAAAGGAGGATTTTCCGTGACCAAACCAATGATAGCACTTGATTTTTCAACAGCTGACGAAACAAAACAGTTCTTATCTCAATTTTCAAACGACCGCTTGTATGTCAAACTGGGAATGGAATTATATTACCAAAATGGCCCTGAAATTGTAAAATGGGTAAAAAGTTTAGGTCATGATATTTTTCTAGACTTGAAACTGCATGATATTCCTAATACCGTTTATCGCGCCATGAAAGGTCTTGCGGCACTAGATATTGATATGATTAATGTTCATGCTGCCGGTGGATCAGAAATGATGAAAGCCGCTAAAGAAGGCATTATCGATGGCACACAAGCTGGTTCGACCGTTCCAAAATTGATTGCCGTTACACAGTTAACCTCAACAACCGAGTTAGCTATGCAAACGGAACAACTCATCCCAGTGTCATTAATGGATAGTGTTATCAACTACGCAAAAACAACTCATCAATCTGGTTTGGATGGTGTCGTTTGTTCTGCCTGGGAAGCTAGCGCCATTAAATCTGCAACTTCAAGAGACTTTTTATGTGTGACACCTGGTATTCGCCCAGCTGGTGCTAGCCTAGGAGACCAACAACGTGTTGCCACACCTGATAAGGCACGTGAAATGGGATCATCTTATATCGTAGTCGGTAGACCGATTACTCAAGCAGACAATCCGGTAGAAGCCTATCATACAATCAATAGACAATGGAATGGAGCGTAATAACATGACAATTGCAGAAAAAGTTGCCCAATCACTACTCGATATTCAAGCTGTTAGCTTGAGCCCCCAAGAACCCTTTACATGGGCTTCAGGCTTAAAAAGTCCGATTTATTGTGATAACCGTATTACCATTAGCGTACCAGACGTTCGCACACAAATTGCGAATGGCTTAGCTGATTTAATTAAAGAAAAATACCCTGATGTTGAGGTAATTGCTGGAACAGCTACAGCGGGTATTCCACATGCTGCCTTTATTTCACAAGTCATGAATTTACCAATGATTTATATTCGTGGGAAAGCAAAAGACCATGGTAAAGGCAATCAAATCGAAGGCCGCATTCAAAAAGGACAAAAAATTGTTTTAGTTGAAGACTTAATTTCAACAGGTGGTAGCGTGATTGAAGCTGCTCAAGCTGCAGAACGTGAAGGAGCAGTTGTCCTTGGCTGTGTTGCTATTTTCTCTTACGAATTACAAAAGGGGAAAGATAACTTTGCTGCTAGCGGTTATCGTATCGATACATTATCGAACTACACAACTCTTCTAAACGTGGCTCATGATACAAAGGCAATTACAGAAGATGAATTGACACTACTTCAATCATGGAGCAACGATCCTCAAGCTTGGTCAGACGCTATTAAATAAAAAAATCGCTCGTCCGTCATGGATGAGCGATTTTTTTATTATTGTCGTAATTGATCGACAAATTCTTTTGATGGAGTCACAAACAAAGTTGTTTGATTAGTATAAATAACAAAACCAGGTTTGGCACCGTTTGGCTTTTTAACGTGTTTTACTTCAACATAATCAACCGGTACGTTAGCGGATTGCTGGTACTTAGAATAATAAGCCGCAATAGTCGCTGCTTCTAGCAAGGTTTCTTCAGAAGGCGTAGAACTTTCAACAATCACATGTGACCCTGGAATATCTTTAGCATGGAGCCAGAAATGATTGTTTCGGGCTTTTTTAAGGGTTAATTCATCATTTTGTGTGTTGTTTTTACCGACTAGAATAGACGTGCCATCTGTTGATTGAAATTTATGTGGCTTGCTGGCTTTTTTCTTTTTATTTTTTTGAGATCGTTTTGACTTCAAGTAACCAGACTCTTTTAATTCATCACGAATATCTTCTAAATCTTGTGGATCGGACAATTTAATTTGCGTTTCAATCGAGTCTAAGTAGTCATTTTCTTCTTTTGTTTTTTCTATTTGCTCGTTTACATATTTCACTGCAGTCGTTAACTTATGGTAACGACTAAAGTATTTTTGAGCATTTTGAGAAGCCGTTAATGACGGGTTTAAATCAATAACTAATTCCTCATCATCCTGGTAGAAGTTAGGTAAGCTAACTTGCTTGCTGCCTTTTTCAACTTGATGAAGGTAAGCCGTTAAAACTTCTCCCTTAATGCGGTAGTCATCCGCAGATTCACTTCGTTTTAAGGAGTCCTCTAATTTTTCTAACTTCTTCTTATTTTTTTGAAGGTCAGTTTGGATAATTCGCAGTAAATCAGAGGCGACTTGCTGAATGCGATCACGACTCGCCTTATGCTGATAGTAATGATCTAACAAGGCACTCGGGCTATCCCATTCTCTAGCTTCTCCCTCAATCGTTTCAAAATGATAGGGGGTAAAGCTTTCTTTTCCCTTATTAGAAGTAAAAAGGGTGGGCTTTCCTGATTGCACAGCTCTAACAAAGTGAGCTACCGCATCAGATATGACAGGATGACTGGTTTGATAATAATGAAAGATTTCTTCACTACTATCTCGACCAATCCCTTGGTAGCGAGACTGGATGTCTTTAGCTGATTCAATAGTATCTTCGACTTGAATCGGTTCAAAGGGATTCAAACGATCTTGATGGGGTGGTAATACATAGTCTGCACCTGGATAAGTTGACCGGTAAGAGTTTTGATAAGCTGGGACATGCTTCAACGAATCCATAATCTTGTTGGTTTCATTATCAACTATGAAGATGTTACTGTGTCTGCCCATTAGTTCAATGACCAAGTTGACGTGTTTGCGGTCACCTAATTCGTCAAAGCGGAGAATTTTAAATATCACAATCCGGTCATTATGATACTGGCTAATCTCCTCAATCAAGGCACCTTCAATATTTTTTCTTAAAAACATACAGAAGTTAGGCGCTTGGTCGGGATTAGATAGACCTTCTTCTGTTAATTGGATACGCGCATAAGAAGGGTGGGCTGATAATAATAATTTTTGATTTTTTCTATTAGCACGAACCGTTAATAAGAGTTCATGCGGAAATGGTTGATAGATTTTACTAATTCGACCATTTTCAATTTTTTCTTTTAATTCATTAACAATAATATGGGTAAATATGCCATCGTAAGACATGAGAAAACCTCCCTTTCTAACCCTTTAATTATAGCATATGGCTGATCATTCAATCATTTTTTTCATTATTTTTGTCAACACGCCAAATTCGTCTCTATTCACTACCAAATAAAGGGGTGTTTCTCTCTTTCGTCGCTTGACCTTATAATCCTTTGTTTTATAATTATAGTCATACATCATCAAGATAGCGGTTGATAGTTCGGGGGGATTTAACAACGAGCTATTTTGAGATAGTGAGAGTAGGCAGTTAAAGGTAACTGTTTACTCTCATTTTTTTCTCATTTTGCTATTGACTTTTAATCTTCTAAACGATAGTATGAGTATATTAAATTTGTAGAGGAGACGTTAACATGTCAAAAGCATTGAATCAAACAAACTTTATGAACTTTTACTGGCACAGCCACATGGAGTAGGTTGTTTTCTTTGGTGACACGTTAACTGTCCATAGATACAACCTCAGAGCTATCTGAATGTATCTATGTGGAACACTGAATATAACTATTCGCCACATAGACCAATTTATAGTCTATGTGGCGGTTTCTGTTTAAGAAGACTGCCCTGATGTCATTCAGATGGCAGTTTTTTTCTTATCATTAATACACATTATTAGGAGGTATTTCAAATGACAAATTATTCTAACTATTTAAAATCAGCTGCAACATTACTATTCGGTTTAGGACTAGCTGCATGTGGCAGCGGTTCTGAAACGGAATCAGTGGCTTCTTCAACTTCTGGAGAAGATTTACCTTATATCGGTATTCTACAACTCACATCTCACCCAGCCTTAGATGCCATTTCAGAAGGTATTATTGATCAATTGGCAGAAGCTGGCTATGTGGACGGCGAGACAGCTGTGATTGATTTGCAAAATGGCCAAGGCGACCAAGCTAACTTACAGTCAATGACTGATCGGTTTATTGCTAATGATGCTGACGTTTTGGTAGGTATTGCAACGCCCGCTGCTCAAACGCTAGCGAATTCGACGCAAGATATTCCGATCATCCTAGGAGCGGTAACCGATCCTATTGCCGCAAACCTTGTTGAATCACTAGAAGCACCTGGTAAAAACATTACCGGTGTAAGTGATAAGATTCCAGTTGAAGCACAGTTTGAGTTGATTCAAAGCTTGCTACCTGATATAGAGACAATTGGCTTCTTCTATTCTTCTTCAGAAGATAACTCAATGAGTTCCGCTAAGGAAGCTGAAGCGATTGCGAAGTCACTGGGTATCGAAGTCATTACAAAAACAATCACATCTACAAATGATGTGGCGCAAACAGCTGAATCTTTAGCTAAAGATGTGGATGCCATCTGGGTTCCACTTGATAATACCGTTGCTTCAAGTACGGCAACACTTATTTCAGTAACTGATTCATATGGTATTCCAGTCTTCCCATCTGTTGATACAATGGTTGAAGAGGGGGGACTAGCTACTGTTGGCCTCAATCAATACAACCTAGGTGTGCAAACTGGACAAATGACAGTTGCTGTATTAGAGGGTGAAAATCCTGCTGAATACGCTATTCAATTACCTAATCAAACAGAGTCGATTTTAAATTTAGAAAAAGCCTTACAATTAAACATTAACGTGCCGGATTCCATTAAAGAATCTGCCATTATTATCGAATAGAAAGAAGGAATAACCGTATGAACATGTTAGTTTCTGCTGTAGCGCAAGGGTTAATATGGAGTTTGTTAGCATTAGGACTATATATTAGTTTCCGTGTTCTTGATATAGCAGATATGTCTACTGAAGGAACATTTACATTGGGAGGAGCCGTTGGGGTCCAATGTATCACCTTAGGATTGAATCCATTTCTATCCGTCTTTATCGCCATCTTCGCAGGTGCTCTAGCAGGCGCCGTAACGGGATTTTTAATTACAAAATTAAATATTCCAAGTTTACTAGCTGGGATTTTAACCATGACGGGGCTTTATTCCATTAACTTAAGAGTAATGGGAAAAGCAAACCTTAATATCTTAGGGATGGAAACTATTTATTCTAAGTTAGCAGCGATTAACTTACCAAGACACTTAGATACCATTTTAATCGGTTTACTATTCGTTGCGGTTATTATTGCTATTTATACCTTATTCTTTAAAACAGAATTTGGACAAGCCTTAATTGCAACTGGCGATAATGAAGCGATGGCACGTTCTTTAGGTATTTCAACGAATACCATGAAAACAATTGGTTTGATGATGGCAAATGGGATTATTGCTTTAGCAGGTGCTGTTATCTCGCAAAGTAACGGCTATGCCGATATTCAAATGGGTATTGGGGCGATCGTTATCGGTTTAGCTTCGATTATTATTGGTGAGGTACTCTTTTCAAATGTGACCTTTACAGTACGTTTAATATGTTTAGTAGTCGGATCCGTTTTGTATCGTTTAATTATGGTATTAGTACTTGAAGCTGGTTTGAATCCAAATGACTTCAAACTCATCTCAGCAACGATGCTAGCTATCTTCCTTGCTTTACCAAAGATAAAAGAAAAATACTATATCTGGCAATACAGCAAGAAGAATGCTCGAAAAGGGGGGAAATAGAATGACTCAAACAGATGCAATTTTAACATTACAGAACGTTTCAAAAACATTCTACCCAGGTTCGATTAATGAAGTGAAGGCTTTACAAGATATTAATTTAACGGTTAATAAAGGCGACTTTATTACACTGGTTGGTGGTAACGGTGCTGGAAAATCAACCTTATTGAATGCTATCTCAGGCTATTTCTTTCCAGACAGCGGTCAGATTACCATCAATGACCAAACGATTACCTATTTAAAAGAAGAAAAACGGGCGCCATTTATTAGTCGTGTTTTCCAAGATCCTAAAATGGGAACAGCTCCACGGATGACGGTTAAAGAGAACTTAGCTCTTGCTTATAGACGTGGCGAGCGCCGTCGCTTAAAAATCGGTATTAGCCAAGAAGAAAAACAACTCTATCACGAGCAATTACAATCACTTGGACTAGGCCTAGAGAGACGTATGGATGCAGAAATCGGCCTATTATCAGGCGGACAACGTCAATCAATTGCGTTATTAATGGCTACATTGAAACGACCTGATATTCTGTTATTGGATGAGCATACTGCTGCTTTGGATCCTAAAACAGCTAAACTTGTTCTAGAACTGACCGATAAAAAAGTGAAAGAAATGGGATTAACGAGTATTATGATTACCCATAACTTACAAGACGCATTAACTTATGGTAACCGCATGTTAGTCCTTCATCATGGTCAAATTGTCAAAGACTATTCTCAAGCAGAGAAGGAACAATTGACGACAGAAGCTGTCTTTGCTGAATTACAATCACTCGCAATGAATGATGTTTTAGTATAACCATTGAAGTTAGGAGGAATCCTAACTTCTTTTTATTTGTTCGTGTTTTGACGTTTTTTAATAAATAACTAGCCCTCAAAGTTTGAAAATAAGCGTTTAAAACGATTAAAATCATTCTATGTTCCAAATTTAACTGATTAATGTTAAGATATATCCATAATAGACTAAGGAGAATCACTCAATGGAATTACTAGAACGAGAAATACGAGAAAATGGACAAGTCTTAGAAGGCGGCGTCCTTAAAGTTGATAACTTTTTAAACCACCAAATTAACCCTAAACTTATGAAGGCTCTAGGCGATGAATTCGCTCAACTATTTAAAGACGCAGGCGTAAACAAGATCCTAACGGTTGAAACTTCTGGTATTGCACCAGCAGTATTTGCTGGCTTAGAACTAGACGTTCCTGTTGTATTTGGAAGAAAAAATAAGAGCTTAACACTACAAGATAATATGTATACAACTAGCGTTTACTCTTACACCAAACAAATCTCAAATGAGATTTCTATCTCAAAAGATTATCTAACTGCATCAGACCGTGTGTTAATCATTGATGATTTCCTAGCGAATGGTCAAGCTGTGGCAGGTCTTTTATCAATCTGTAAGAGTGCCGGAGCTGATGTTGTTGGTATTGGTATTGTAATTGAAAAATCTTTCCAAAAAGGACGCCGTTGGGTTGAAGAAACCGGTATTCGTATCGAATCATTAGCAAGAGTCGCTAGTTTAGACAATAATCAAGTGGTTTTTGTTGGTGAAGAAGGTACTGAAAGCAATGAGTGATTCACTGTTCCATACTGAAGTCGTCAATGAACATGGTATAAGCGGAGAAGCTTATGTCAAAGACGGTTTGAAGGTTATGGTTAGTAGTCCTTTATCAGACGAAGAGGGGACGAATCCAGAAGAATTATTTGGTTTAGCTTGGGCAACTTGCTTAAACGCTACGATTCAAGCACTTTTAAATGGTAGAGGGTTGACTTCAAAAAGTAGAGTAGAGGTTGCTGTTGACTACGAGAGAGAAACAAATGGTATTGGTTTCTACTTTGATCTGCATGCTTATGTAGCGATCGAAGGGGCTAGCATAGATGAAACAGAGCGATTCATGAATAGCGCTCACCAGAAATGTCCTGTTTCTAAAATAATTGGTGATTACCAGCATATACGATTAACTGCCGTACCGTTCAAATAGAACGGTACTTTTTTTTATAGTATGTTAAAATAAAATATGATCATACATAGGTATGTGGATTGATGCCTGTATATAGGAGATGATAGTGTGTTAAAAGGTAAAAAAGTAACGGTCTTTGTTACTGGCGGTATTGCCGCATACAAGTCAGCAGACCTCGTTAGAAAATTTATTAAAGCGGGCGCCGACGTTCGTGTTGCGATGACTAAGAGTGCAACTGAATTTATTACGCCATTAACCCTTCAAATTTTATCCAAACATGATGTGATGGTAGATACCTTCGATGAGAAGCATCCTGAGGTCGTTTCACACATTAACCTTGCAGACTGGACTGAACTAGCCGTTATCGCACCTGCAACAGCGAATACTATCGCAAAGATGGCCAATGGTATTGCAGACGATGCCGTATCAACCGTTCTTTTAGCCGTTACAGCACCACGATTAATTGTCCCGGCTATGAACCAACATATGCTTGAGAATCCAGCCACTCAAGCCAATCTACGAAAGCTGGAGTCATTCGGCTACCAGATCATGGAACCTGATACAGGTTTCCTAGCTGAAGGATACGAAGGGAAAGGGCGCATGCCTGAACCACAAGCGATTGTTGAAGCTGCTCATCTATTATTAGTTGACCGTTCAACCGACTTACCTTTAATTGGCAAAAAGATCATCGTATCAGCAGGCGGAACAAGAGAAAAGATTGATCCGGTTCGCTACTTAACCAATGAATCATCCGGAAAGATGGGGCACCGCATTGCAGAGGCTGCCCGAGACCTAGGAGCCGATGTCACATTAGTAACAGCTTCATCATTAGAACATCCGTTCGGAGTCCGTGTAAAAGCCGTCTCAAGCGCTAGAGAGATGCAAACTGCCATGATGGCAGACTTTGATACAGCGGACATAGTCGTAATGGCTGCAGCAGTATCTGATTACCGACCAAAGAACCAGGCTGACCATAAGATTAAGAAAACGTCCGGTGACTTACAAATCCTACTAGAAGAAAACCCAGATATACTAGCAACAATGGGACAAGAAAAAAATAAGCAGTTTTTAATTGGGTTTGCAGCTGAAACAGATCGCGTTGAAGAATATGCTAAAGGCAAGCTTAAACGCAAAAATGCAGATATGATTGTCGCTAATGATGTGTCTAAAGAACACGCAGGCTTTAACAAGGATACAAACGAAGTCATTATTTTCCAAGTTGATAAAGAAGCGATTCATATTGAAACAAAAACAAAAGCAGCAATCGCAACTGATATTTTATTAGAAGCAATCAAGACGATGCAAAATAATGATTTATTAAACAAATAAACCATCACAAAAATTTCAAAAACCGTTATTTTTATTAAAAGGTGTTTTTAGACATCAAAATGATAAAAATGACGGTTTTTTAAGTTAGTTATTAAGTAGATTAACTATATACATAACTTTGTATAATATATATTATGTAAACTAAAAGATTGAAAATAATAGTAACAACTAATTATTCGTAGCCTCTTCATTCGTTATAGCTAATATTCATTAGATATTATAATGTTTCCAACTATACTTATTTAACATCTTACTTTTTAAATTATCGCATCATTATAACTAATATTAGCAAACAACAGCTTGATCCTGTCTGATGACAGCATTCAAAAGCACTAATAGTCCATCAGCTTACTCCTTAGAGCTCCAATCGATTAATCTTTTTATATATGAGCTTCTTTATATGCTAACAGATCAAACTCTCAAAGATCAGATAATCAATCCATTTGTTATTTATACTAGAAAAGTAAAATCAAGTTGTTTTCTTGGGTTTTGATAATCTAAATTCTGTTTGAGTGAGCTAACTCTAATATAACCAAATCCCATAAATATAAATAAGTTAAAAATATATGCAAACACATGATACAACGGTTGAAAGATCAACAAATCAACCAGTATCTTGATCATTATATTTGTAGTAGTTAATGCATGGTTAAGATACACAGGACACATAGAAAGCAAAACTCTAACACTCATTTTAGCATCGTCAGTTTATTTCACTCGTAGTATTCCAAATTTTGATTATAAAACTATCAAGACGTATTTATTTCCCATTACTATGATCATTATATATATTGTATATGCCGTAGTTTATTAAGAACGATTCTATGTTCACTTAACAATAAAAATAAGAAGGGAGTATCTAGTTATTCAGCTGATACTCCCTTCTTATTCTACATTTGAGCATAAAAAACCAGGGATGAAATTACTCCATACCTGGCACTCTACTTTTATCCCCAAACTTCTTCTGCAACTTCTTTAAGCAATGTAATTTTCTTCCATTGATCTTCTTCGGTTAATTTATTTCCTACTGAGTTAGATGAGAATCCACATTGGGTTGAGATTCCTAAGCGTTCTAATGGCACATATGCTGCAGCTTCTTTAATACGTGCTTTTAATTCATCTTTGTCTTCTAATTGACCATCTTTTGAAGTTGCTAATCCTAATACGACATTTTTATTTCCAGATACTTCTGCTAAAGGTTCAAATCCTCCTGCACGGTCAGAGTCATACTCTAAGTAGTAAGTTTCAACGTTTTCGTCTGTAAACAACGGATTTGCAACAGAGTCATATGCGCCTGAAGCGAACCAAGTTGAAGCGAAATTACCACGACATACGTGGGTGTTAATCGTTAATCCTTCAGGGGCTTTGTCAATAACGCCATTGTTTAATTTAATAAATAAATCTTTACGGTCTGCAATCTCTTCTGCCGTAAAGTCTTTCCCTGAGTGGTCTTTTCCTGCAATAATACGTGCCCATGTACAGTCATCTAACTGTAGAGTCTTAATTCCAGCTTCATAGGCTTCATTTAAGAATGTTGCATATGCTGAGATCGTATCTTCAACTAGTTCATCTAATGAAGCATAATGCTTATTTGTAGAATCACTATTAATCTCACGTAAAGCTTCTTGTACGAATTGAGATGGCGCTGGGATTGTTAATTTAACATCTACGTCGCTTGAAGCATGCTCACGCGCAAACTTCCAATCTTCGATAAAAGGATGGTTTTCTCCAGAAATTTTTCCTGAAATGCGAGCAGTAATACCATACACTTTACCCTCAAACTTAGATCCATTAGGCTCGTCTGTAATCTTATCGACACCATTGAATCCCCAGAAGAAATCACAGTGCCATGATGCACGACGAAATTCGCCGTCTGTAATTGTCTTTAACCCAATTTTTTCTTGCTGTTCAATTAATTTAATGATTGCTGCGTTCTCTACTTCTCTTAATTCCGCATCAGTAATAATACCCGCTTCGTTATCTTCTCGAGCTTTTAGTAAATAATCAGGACGTAGGTAAGATCCTACATGGTCAAAACGATGAAATGCTGCTGTCATAATATATCATTCTCCTTTTTTATGGTAAGTTTCGGAAAATAAAAAATCCGTCCCTTTGCCGATTATCAATTAATCGCCAAAGGGACAGATTTTTTTCCGTGTTACCACCCTAGTTTATGAAAGTTTCTCAACTTCCACCTTAATAAGTACATGCATACTCTAGTCTGTAACGGGACTCTCCGTCTAAGTTGCTTGCACAGCTTAGAAGCTCAGAGCTCATTTTCACTAATTTCCTTATACCCTCTTCCACCAAATGAGGATTCTCTTTAAATAATTCTTATTAGTTACTCTACTCTTCAACGCTTTTTATTAAAATAAGCTTATCACATTCTAACCTATTGCTAATTAAATAGTCAAGTGCTATTTAGAGTTCCCACTAATAGATGTTCTCTCTGATTGGATTTTAAATAGTATCACAGTTCAATCTGTTGTAGTTTTTGATGGTAAAAACTATCGATACGTTTTTCCTCTTCTAGCAATAAAGGTAATGCAAATGCATAAAATTGTTGAATATCATCATCACTAGGAGCATCCTTGATTTGAGCATTATGAAGAATGTTTAGATAACTATTTTTATCCTTATTCTTTATTATTAAAGGCGGCAAATTATTTTCTAATAAAGAATAGATCATAATTAATCTCCCTGTTCGGCCGTTCCCATCAGAAAATGGATGAATTCGTTCAAAGGTGATATGCGCTTCTAATATGGCTTTTATAACTTCTTCATCGGATATCGGCTGATTGATTCGATAGGATAAATTACTAACCAATTGATTCATTAGCGCTGGAACATTCTCTGGAAGTGCTGTGTTAAATTCAGTTCCACTAACATGATTAGGGTATGTTTTGAACATACCTTTATCGTGTTGTAATCGATCTGTTAGAATTTCATGTATTTCTTTTATGATTGACACAGATAAAGCTTTATTTTTAATATTTCTAAACATATACTCAAACGCTGGTTGGTGATTCAATACTTCAAAATACTCTCTATTAGTAATTTTAGAATTATTAGGTAGTGTTTGATTAATGATGATTGTTGCTGTTTCAGGTAATGTGAATGTGTTACCTTCTATTGCACTAGAATTATAAGCCAAACGTACCAACGCGTCATCAATGTAGCTTTTAGTTAATTTTTTAATGATATGACTCAAAATAGTTACCTCCCATTCATAAGTATACATACACATATTTGTTCAATTTAAAATGGACAAAATCTTCTCTTTGACTAATTCTTCAATATTAAGCTCACGTGCATATCTTTCTAACCGTCTAAAATCATGGTCATCTCTATCTAAATAGTCATCTAACATTTCTTTGATTATACCTGGTGTTGCATGTTTATATCTCATCATATCAATAATTGTTTTTTCCAAATTTGTTACCCTTAATGGATTTCCATCCCAACTCTCAAGTTCAACGATATATTCCTCATCTAGTTCTTTATGAGGTAAATAATATGGCTTGATACTTTGTTCTTCTGCAGTAGCTAAATGATAATCTCTAGGAAAGGACACATGATAAGTAAATGGGTAGTTTGTGGTCAGCCAATGTAGCATAACTGCTGTTTCGTGAGAGTAAACACCTTTAGGATATTTTAGCTGAATAATATAAAGATCATCTTGATGTGACTCATCTAGCAGAAAAATGCCTCTAGAATGTTTTATAATATCATTTCGATCAACTGCTTTTCTTAGAGTTGAGTCGTCAATACCATGTTTTTTTGCTAATTTCGCAGTAATGATTCCGTTATTATCCATAAACAATTGAGTAAGTTTCGATTGAATCACATTATTCACCTCAAAAATATTATAACTCAATTCACGCTTGATACAATTAAAAAAACAAACTTGTCGTTATGAGAAGCTTTGTTTTCTTTAATTGTAACCAACCCTGTTAAATCCAAAAAAGCATTAAATAAACATAAACGCTTATTTAATGCTTTTGAAGGTATTTAGTGTTTAAACCCAGTCTGGATTGCCTACTTCGATACCTGGAATAGTATTCAAATCTTCAATGTTTGCTATAGGTGGTCCATCAGAAATATAGACATCACCGCCTGTATTGGGGTTCTTGCCAACATATTTCCACTCACTATTAGAGATATTTTCATTTTCAGATGATTTAGGTGTTTCTGTAGCTGACTCGCTTGAAGGAGGTGCTACTTGTGTATTATCCGAATTGTTAGAGCCAGCGTTTGAAGAGGAGTTTCCTTCCTCAGCAATAGATGTTGTTGATTTTTCCGAATCATAAATCGGCTCTTCTTCATAATAAACCTCTTCTACTTCAGGTGAACTGCCCCCTGTCAAGTAGACAGGTAAATAAACAAAATATTTTGTACCAGGGATGATAAATTTCATTCCTGGTTTTTTCTTATGCTGGAATACTCAACCCCATTTTTAATGTCACCCGTTGAGTGTTATAAAATCGAATGTATTGTTTGATATCCCTTTCTAATTCTTCAAATGTCATATAGGTCTTCAAACGATACATTTCTTCTTTGATAATACCCCAAAAGTTTTCCATTGGCCCATTGTCAATACACTTGCCCACACGAGACATACTGTGAGTGAGTTGATGTTTTTGGACAAAGTTTCTAAAGCCGTGCGACGTATATTGAAAGCCACGATCACTGTGTAAAAGCGTTTTGGTCGGTACGATATCACCTTCTATTTGACGAACCGTATCACGAACTAAAGCATTATTATTATTCTTAGACACTTTAAAGGCCACGATTTCATTTTCTCCATAATCCAATATAGCACTGAGATAAGCTTTAGAGTGATTGCCATACTTAAATTCAGTCACATCGGTTAGTAAAACTTCCATCGGTTGATAGTTCTTTTGAAACGCTCTATTGAGAATATTCTCAGCGATATGTGTAGGCTTATGTGGTTTGTAGGAGTACCGTTTCCGTCGGATAACGGCTTTTAACCCTGACAGCTTCATCAATCGATAAACACATTTATGGTTCACTTTGGCGTTTAAGAAATAGTTCAGGTAAATAGTGATGCGACGATAACCATAAATGCCTTTGTATTCTTCATAGACTT
The DNA here is from genome assembly GCF_011100465.1 of Jeotgalibaca arthritidis. Lineage (NCBI taxonomy): Bacteria > Bacillati > Bacillota > Bacilli > Lactobacillales > Carnobacteriaceae > Jeotgalibaca > Jeotgalibaca arthritidis. The sequence continues at coordinate 2,193,438 of NZ_CP049740.1, read as the reverse complement.
GATGAATTAACTCAACCAGCTTTCGTAATCGCTTTTCCGACACAGTTGGCGCACGCTTTAACCACTTATAATAGCCGGCTTTACTAACTTTTAATACGTCACAAAGGTGGACTACTTTGAATCCTTCTTTTTGGAGTTTTTTGATCGTTTGAAATTCTGCTTCAAACCTCGTTTGCGTAACATCAACTCTCTTTCTACTTCTTCTAACTTTTTTAACGCAGCGTTCTCTGTTTCTAGGTACTCATTTCGTGCTTTTAATACCGTAATTTCAGCTTGAATTCTTTCTTCATCTGTTTGAATAGATTCTGGTTTTCCACGACCCCGTCCATCAATGAGTCCATCAGGGCCGTGTTCTTTATACTTTTGAATCCATGAATAGACATTATTGTAAGAAACTTGATATTTTTCAGCCGTTTCTTTATAAGATAAGCCGTTGGCAAGACAATCTTTAACAATTTCAAATTTTTCTGCTTGTGTTGTTATTTTACCTTTCATCGTATACACCTCGGGTTTTGGAGAATAACTCCTCATTTCTTCCCCTCTAGTATACTTCAATACCCAACTCCTGACAGTTCGATAGGATGGAATATTATATATTCGAGCTAATTGTTTTATAGGAATACCTTCAATGATATGTTCATTAACGACAGTTAGTTTAAAGTCTTTACTATAGTGATTATTTTTTAATTTTGATTGAATCCCTTCCAGACCATGGGTCTGATACCTTAAGACCTTATCACGAAATAATGACCCTCCCAATAATAAACCATAATCTTTACATAATTCTTTATGGCTAATACCATCTTCAAGGTACAAATGAATATACTTTACAAGCTCTTCAATCTTATGCTTATTATTTGAACGCATAAAAACTCCCCCTAAAATAGTTTTACTTTTTCAAGTGTCTACTTTAGGGGGAGCATATCAGCTGCTTAAGTAGATTGTATTTAATTTTTGCTATTTCATAGATTATTGCCACTCTAAAATCATAAACTTCTCCCAATTGAATATTGTTGTGGGTACTATACCAATGCAATCCATCAGTACGAATATGTTCAAAAATACGATTCATTTGAATAACTTCCGCTGTAATTAAACCGTTCTTGTATCCAATACCTGAAGTAATAGAATGTGTTCCATTATAAACATAACAAATATCAAGCTCTGTATAATAGTAAGCCATGTGATTACTAGGATGATGGATAAACCCATTCTTAAAAATATTCAATATATTTTTAGGCAATCTGTCTTTATTCCAGGGCATAACTAAAACACAATCTGTTGACAGATCAATATTCTTTGAATAATTAGAGGCGTCTTCAGATAGAAAATAGTGCTCTACATTGTTTTCATCAAAATAGAGTGGCGGTAACAAGAATGTTAGATTTTTTTTGAAATGATCTTCACTGTAAAATATTGTGGTTATAACATTACTTTGAAGATCTTTTTTAACCATCTCAGAAACAAAATCTAGTATCACGATTTTGTCTTCATCCTTCATTTTCTCATTTAAAATTCGTTCAATATACGCCATAGCATTTTTGTATTCAATCGGTGGCTGAACGATTTCTTTCTGCTTGTGTTGTTTAGTGAGTAACTTTTTTAAAAACAATTTTTGTATCCTCCCACAAATAAACCATTTTCAATAATATGATAATAACCTCTAGTTTGTAGTGTGGATTTAATTCTATTTTTCTTAGTTTTCTCCACCATTCAACTAGTCCTCTTAGTCATAAATGATTAAAATGAGTTTATTTTCTAAAATTTATTACCTACAATTATAGCATTAGTAATAAAAGATTAAAGTTTTTTCAGTTACTAGTACAGTTCAAAAATTAATCATCGTCAAAATCATTTGTTTTGTTTTTTCTCAGTTTTATAAACGTTTAATTCGTTATAAACATAGTCAAGCGCATTCTTTAATGCCGATGAAACGCCGTGGTTATATTCAGGTGTCACAAAAATATAGCCATCTAGTTCATTCATTTTTTCTGCCCATGGCTGTTGTTGTTCTTTAGCTTTCAAGTCTGAAGTGTAAGCTGGTGAAGCAGCTTCGTCAAATAATGGTAGTGGATAATCTAGTAAGTCCACTAATTCAAATTGTGCATCTGAAGTGTAGTTTTCAGCAACTTCTTTTACCCAGTTTGAAACAGCTTCGTTTGCGCGACCTTCACGGATACTTCCCATAATAATTCCAATTTTTATTTATAAATTCCTCCAATATTTTTATCTCTAGCTCCACTTTATCACATTTAAATATAATGAAAGTAAAATGATTCGATTTCGAGACATTTTTACAATTTCTTTACTTTTGTCTGATTTAACCGAATTAAAAGTGTGCTATACTTTAAAAAGTTAGTGCATGGAGGTGTTTTCAGATGATAATTATTCAAATCGGTTTACTACTACTCAGTTATATTCAGTTTATTTTTATCGACGCTTTCTGGGCAGGTTCTTTTTATTTCTTTTTTATTTGGGTTATTTTACTCCAGATCCTCTGGTTTTATATTGAACGAGCGACTGTTCAAAAGTTGACGTTCGCCTTTTTAACTTTATTTTCTATTCTTAATATCCAATTCCTGCCTCAATTTCCATTTTTGATGCTTGGGGTATTCGCACTTGAAATGCGAAAAATATGTTCTCTCAAATACACCTTACTCCTCTTAACTCTTACTTTGGGGATCAGTTTAGGTCTTTTAGGTACACAAGGCATTTGGCTCACTCTCACTGAATGGGGATTTTTAATCGCCATTATTGGACTCTGTCTCTCGCTCTCTAAACAGGAAGAGAATCGTCAGAAACAAGAAGAAGAGTGGTACAAACTCATTCAAATGCAAGAGGAATTAAAGAAGCAATCTCAATTATTAAAAACACAAATGGGTTCGCTGGAAGAATTATCTCGCATCAATGAACGGAACCGGATTTCTCGAGATCTCCATGATTCAGTCGGCCATACCTTATCAACCATTGTCATCCAGTTAGCCGCGATTTCCAAAATCACACAACCCAAACTACCCAAAGTTGCTCAAATGGTCGAAGAATTGCATCAATTCACAAAAGACGGTTTAACAAACGTTCGAGAAGTCATTCATGAAATGAAACCCAACGACTATCGAAGAGTTGCCTTTATCGATCGTTTACAAGTTTTAATACAAAATTTCGAAAAAAATACGAAAATCCAAATCATATTCAATACTAATGAGAGTTTGTGGCTTTTAAATGAGGAACAAGAAATGCTTATTTATCGCGCTATCCAAGAATTTTTAGGCAATTCTTCCAAACATAGTTCCGCAACTGAAGTACGTATTCAATACCACTATACGCCCTCTTCTATTATTTTAACGCTACATGATAATGGAAAAGGAACCGATTCGATCGTTCCGAAAATGGGATTGAGTGGAATGAAAGAACGAGTAAAACTACTCGGTGGAAAGATAACGATTCAATCCGCAAGTGGTGAGGGGTTTAGAATTCGAATCGTCTTACCTAAAGGAGGATTTTTAAATGACAGAGAACGCCATTAAAGTACTGCTTGTCGATGATGAACAACTGATTCGAAGTGGTCTAGCCATTTTACTGGAGATGTATGAAGAAATTGAAATCGTTGGACAAGCAGCCAACGGTCAAGAAGCGATTGATTTTTGCGCCACCGAAGAAGTAGATGTGGTCTTAATGGATATTCGGATGCCAGAAACAAATGGAATTGAAGGAACCAAACAAATAAAAGAAAAACATCCACATATTCATGTCCTTATTTTAACGACCTTCCAAGATATGGAGTATATTGCTCAAGCGATGAAGGTTGGTGCTTCAGGCTATCTCTTAAAAGATAGCAATGAGGAAACCATTTACGAAGGAATAAAACTTGCACACAAAAATAATCTCGTCATTGATGGGAAAATGACTGATTTCTTTACGGCCATTTCAAAAAATCATACGGACGCTCCCGTTGACCCAAAAAATTATGAGCTGTCCTCAAAAGAAGTGGAAATTATTCGACTAGTCGCAAGTGGTTACAGTAACCAAGAAATTGCGGATGAGCTCTTTTTATCTCTTGGAACAATTAAAAACAATACGAGTCTCATTTTAAATAAATTAGACTTAAGAGACCGTACGCAATTAGCCATTTTTGCTTTTGAAAAAGGACTCATGAACTAATTACTCGCTCCTTTCTTTTGTCTTCCTTTCTGACAGAAGAGAGGATTTTTTTAATACCGCTAAAAATTTACTTCCCCATATGACAATAAAAGTGACTCAAGTCATTCTATTTTCATTACTTGAGTGAATAGGCAAGACCGTCTACATCTTTTATAATGAAGACAATAAAAAGAGGAGGAGAGACAGATGAGCTACGTAGAAATTAAACATATATATAAAAACTATAGCGAAAATCAAGTCTTAGAAAATGTTTCTTTTGAAATTGAAAGGGGAGAACGTTTTGGCTTAATCGGTCCGAATGGTGCTGGAAAATCGACACTCATTGATATGATGACCGGCCTCACCCCATATAATTCAGGTGAGATTATTATCGATGGAAAAAAAGTGCCGAAAGATATTGTAAACATTCGAAAACAAATTGGACTTGTGCCACAAGAAATTGCCTTAATGCAAGAATTAAATGCACCCTCTAATTTAGAATACTTCGGCGGACTGTACGGATTGTCTGGCCAGACGTTAAAAAAACGAATCGAAGAAGCGCTTGAAATTGTTGGTTTAGCGGACCAAGATAAAAAAGCAGTCAAACATTTTTCCGGCGGGATGCAAAGGCGCTTGAATATCGCAGCAGGTATTTTACATCGCCCTCAATTTTTAATTTTAGATGAACCGACTGTTGGTGTCGATCCTCAATCTAGAAATAAAATTTTTGAGTTTATCAAATATATGAATGAAGAATATAAAACAACTGTTTTATACACGTCGCATTATATGGAAGAAGTGGAAGCATTATGTGAGCGCCTCTTTATTTTAGACGCAGGGAAACAAATTGGCTATGGAAGCCAAGAAGAAATCAAACAGCTCGTTCAAGACCATGTGAAGTGGCTCATTGAACTCGAGCAGATGCCACTTGAGCTAGATGAACAACTGACACAAGAATTAAATGGCGTAGAACAAGTCATTGCCAAGAATAATCAACTGCATCTTATCGTTGATCCGATTACTTTTAAAACACAGCAGCTGATGAATTTCTTAACCGCTAATCATTTAGAATTAGTGACCTTACAAAAAGAAGACCTTAGCTTAGAAGAAGCATTCTTACAACTGACTGGAAAAACACTGAGAGATTAGGAGGAGCAAATATGCGACAATTTTGGATTCATTTAAAAACTGAAGTCCGTGCGATACTAAAGCAGTGGCCGCAAGTCATTGGAACCTATCTTTTAATTCCTTTGTTTTTCGCTCTGCTCATGGGTTTCTCATTTGATACAGCCTTCACGCCTGAAGTATCCATAGAGCCTATCTCTGTTTCTCTTCGAAATGAAGATCAAGGACCAGCTGGACAACAATTGGTTGATGTGATGAAATCAGAAGAAATGAGTGAAATTTTTGAACTTGTTGAAATGGATGATGCCGATTTTCATTTACAGATTGCAGAAGATTATAGTGAACAATTAGAAGACACATTAATCACGATTGAGACTGAGCCAAATGTCTCTTCAACAGATTCCACGATTCTTTCGCAATTTATTCAAGAGTGGCAGCAAACCTTAGTCGATCAAAGACAACTAGCCTCTGAATTAGAAGCCGTAGAAAACCCAGAAAGTATTCAAAATTTGGTGGCTTCTTTAGAAGAAGCTGTTGCTTTAAATAGAGAAGATACCATTCAAACGGTAGCGTATGATTCAGATACTGCCCTTACAAGTAATCAGTTTACCGCCATTTCAGGCTTTTTATATTTATTATTTATGTCTCTTTCATCTAGTGTAGCCATGCAGACGAAAAAAGAATTTACAGGCTTGAAAAAACGGATTGGCGTCCTCCCTTTGACGACAACTCAAACTGTTCTGTACGACATTTTAACCAATACCCTTGTCTTTACTGTTCTATCCATGTTCTATATGGGGCTTTGGCGATTATTTGATCATCAAACATTTGTTGGAAACCCATTCCATTATCTTTTTTGGATACTTATCTATACCCTATTTTTCCAAGTATTAAATGTTGGAATGTCTAAGCTCCCTTCTGGAAAATGGACGAATATCTTTTATCAAGTGATTTTAATGGTTTATATGATTTTTGGTTTTATACCAATCGACAGAATAGTTGGTGGGGAAATTGGTCAATTGCTTAGTGAAAATATTGTCCGGCAAATCTTTACCCAACCATTCTATGATTATATGCTCACAGGGCAAGTTGGCGAAAATATAGGTGTTGCCTTAGGTCTCATTTTAGCGAGTCTTTTACTCATTTTTATGACTATTCGATTGAGCGACAGAAAGGAGATGCAAACCGCATGAAAACATTACATCTAACATGGTTTCATTTAAAACGTGTCCTTTTCAATAACTGGGGCTTTGTCCTTTTTACACTCGGATTTCCACTTGTCATCATCTTTTTCTTTTTAATTACCATGCAAAGTGATTCTTCCGCCATGACAAATCAAAATATTGCGGTTGTGAATCATTCGGACTATGTGGAAGAACAAGTCGTCCCTCATTTATCAGAGAATTTCCAAGTAGACTTTTTTGATGACGCAGTGGAAGCGTTCGAACAGTTGGATCAACTTGAAGTAACGATGCTTTATGAAATCCCCGAGGGTTTTCCATTCAATGACGAACAGATAAACATTTATAGTTTAAGTGGTAAAAATCGAGATGCGTTATTTGAGTCCGAGTTGTTTTCAAGACTCACTGAATCAAGAATGAATGAAGCCTTCTCTGAAGCGAATCTTTCATTTGAGTCGGTGGAGGTTGCAGAGGCTGAGTGGGTGCGTCCAACGGAGACGATAAACGGAGATACGGCTTTTGTTTTGTTTATGCTCCTCTTTTTTATGGGGTATGCCACAGGATTCATTGCCGGTGATTTAGCGAAGATGCGTCAAGAAGGCTTGCTCACTAGAAGTATTATTTCAAACACTTATAGCTGGCAAATATTAGGTAGTGTCTTATTCGCTTATGTGCTTTATGAATTTCTCGCCAGTACAATCGTTATTTCAATTATGAGTGCCGTTTTTAATCTTCCAATCAATCATCCAGCTTTACTCGTTAGTTTAATTCTCTCCATGAGTATTTTTATTGTCGGCTTAACTATGGTCCTCTTTCGATTATTCAAAAATGAGGCGCTTATCCAGATGATTGGAATGCTACTCGCCATTGTTTTAGTATTCATTCCGCTTATCGCCGAATCGTTTACTTCTTTACAATTTGTACAGTTTTTATCGCCTTACTATTGGATATTTGAGGCCATAGATACCGGACAAATTTTCCCCAATGTCCCCGTGGTTATTTTATATGGTTTGGTGTTGTTTACTGCTGGAAGTTTTAAAATTGAGCGACTTGTAAAAGTTTAGTCAAAATGATAAACGTCTCATTTACTAATTACCACAAAACCTTCAATGCTTTTTGGTGGAAGTTTGCCGAGGCAAACTTCTTCCCTCTAATTATATGAACCTCTCGATACGTGCCTGCTATCTTTTTATTAATACCTTGTAAAACAATAGCATGTATGTCTTTAATTACTCTCTGACTTAAAGCCACTTTTGCGTTGACCAATTCTTCAACCTACTCAAGTGCTTCTTTGTGATTATTAACCTCAAGGTGTTCTCTCAAACTTTTACCTGAGACAGTTATCCCTTCTTCTAAGATAACCTTTGTTTCATATAACGTTAGTGTGTTACCTTCAATTGCGTTCGAATAGAAGTCGCTCGTTACCTAACACTTCGCCACCCCTTTCATATTTCTAGTGTGCCACCTGGCACACTTTTGAGCTACCCTAGTAATTCAGCTAATGAAGTAACACTTTCTTCAACAAGATAAGGAACTTCAGCATCTAAATTCCAACCAATATCTTTTAAAGTTTGAATTTGCTCTTCCGTACATGTGCCTAAATCTAAATTCAGCGTCAAACAACGTAACCGCATCAATCGTAGTCAATAAAAAATTAAGCATACGTTTACTCTCTTTTTTAAAACGTTCACATGATGAAGCTTTCACAAATGTTATTCAAGTATTATAAAAAAATTAAAGGTTATCTGGTACTATACTGGAAAAGGAGTGATGGAAAATGGATATTAATAATCTATTAGTAAGCTTTTTTTAACAATTATAATATTGTATATTTTTTGTATCTTTTATCGTCAATCTAAAAAAAAAGAAATTAAATAATGGATTTATAGTCGTTCTTCATATGGTTGTATTGACACTATATTTTACTAACAGTTTTTCTCTTCCATATGTGTTTTTGATCCAATATAGTGGACAATGATAGGAGCTGGCATCATCTGTTGTATTAATCTTTTTAAAGAAAAATCGAAATGGTTGTTTTTGTTAGTTCCCTCCACATTTATTTTCATTCAAATTTTACCTATAACCCTGTTGTTAAACGATATGTAAGAAATACTTTTTAAATTAATTCTCAGGTTAATTTAGGCTTGTTGGAACTTTATCTAAGTTTTTTAATAAGAATACTTGATTGTCAGGTGCATAGTAATAAAATTCATCATTTTCCAACAAAACAATAAGCTGATTTTCTGAAGATGATTCTATTATGTAGGTTTCAGTATTATTAACGTCACTAAAAGTCCCTTCGTCTACTAATTCCGAATTGTAATAAACTTCATACCTACCCTTTCGATCAAAAGACAACATATAAATATTAGGCGGCATTGTTTCTGATTGATAAGATCCAAGTAAAATTGGGTGTTTTTGGTTGCTATTCTCCCAAAACTAAACACTTAAAATAATCACTAGCAAAGATAGAGCAATAGTTATCTTCGTTTTCTTTTTCACAGTCTCTTCTCCTTATTTTTGTATTTTTTATAAACGTAGGCTACGAAAATCAAAACAAAGACTAAAAACGAACAGCAAACAAGCACATTCCCTAAAGGATAATTGATAGATCCTGCAGCCCAAATTTCTTTTGCTTGTTCTTCAGGTAAATCAATACCACTAGCTGGGAAGAAGTTTAATCGTAAAATAATACCAACAATCAGCAAACCCATATTCCACTTAAAAGCAGTGCTTAAATCAAGCTTATTTAGAATATAATCAATTCTTTTTTTCATTGCTCTCCTCCAAAATCACAGATTTAAAACCAATCAAATTCATGTTTTCTTTTGAGATTTAAATTTATGTCTTTTTCAGCCATAGCTGTTTTAAAATCATTAATCGTCAAATAAGTTGTTACTTCATGAGTATCCTTATTAAGAATAAGATAGTTCAATTCTTTAGAATTCAATTCAACAAGATAGCTGGCTACTATGTAGTTGTCAGCCCAGTTTAATCTAACAAGCAAATCTGTAAAGCTCTTATAATGACCATCGTTATCATCAAAAATAATAGACGAGTATGTTGCAGAAATACTGTTAACATAGTACTGATCATCAATTCTGATTTCATGGGCAGATGCAGATGTTCCTGGCGCTCGGTAGCTATTATTAGGGTTTTCTCTATAGATAAGCCAACTACTCGTAATCAAAAACAAAAGCAACAGAGATACTAATATTTTTATTTTCACTCTTATAACCTCCTGTTAGCTCTTATTGTATTATAACACTTTTTATATAACATCATTATTATAAAAACATAAGGTTTATTTATAATATTTGTAAAATCTCCCCTTCCTTGTGATGACAACAGACACCTATTGACTTTCAATGTTTATTGTTATATCATAACTTTGAAATATAAAGTAACTTTAAAAAAGAAAGTGTTGGTGATTAATGATGGAAATTAAAGACAAGGCTTTAAACGATATTAAATATATTAAAGATAGTATTAACAATACTAAAAAAAATCATGACCTTTTCAAAAAATTGTTTATAGAGTACGGTATTCTAAATCTACTTCTAATTATTTTTACATTACTTTATCCATTTGTTATTCAAAATATAACAATATACTCCACGGTATCTTTTTTCACAAAATCGATATTTTATATTATTATTGCTACTAAGATTTTTCAGATATCAAAAAGCTCTAAAAACAATACAAATATATTTTTTAGAGTTTTTATATCAATGTTTTTCTTTGTAACTGTTTTTATGCCTATCTTTCAACTAATAGTTAGATTTATTTTAAGTTATTCCATCGCAGATTTGTCAATTGCTATTGCAAACTTAAATCAAATGAGCCAATTTATTATGATATCACTTTTTTCAATGTCACTGATTCTAGTTGAAAAATTATCAGGGAAAAAGATACTACTAGTTTTCGGAGCAGTTAACATTGTTATGTTTTTAGTTCTATCTTCAATCGATGCTGGATTTATGCTGCATAGTCATTCCTATATTAGTTATGTCAATCTTTATTATTCTAGCGTCATATCTCTAGGTTATATTTTTATTGGTTTTTTATCTTCCAAGAATGAAGGTGTCTCATCCAAATCATGAAAGTGAGCGATATTTCAGAAATATTTAGTTCTCCTTTGAGAATAGTGATTGTTAGCAGTTTATTAAGTAAAGATATGCTATTCTCTGAGTTAAAAGAGTATACAGAAGCTACTGATGGTAACCTAAGTGTTCATTTGAAAAAATTAAACGCTTGGGGAGTCATTGAATCGAAGAAGGTCAGAATAAAGGATAAAATCTTAACTTCCTATAAACTAACCGAGTTTGGAAAAGCTGAGTTTGAAAATTACGTGTTGTTACTAGAATCAATTTTGAGGAAGTAGCGTATAAACGCCATTTGTATTTCTACTTGGCGTTTATACGCTATTTTTTATTTTTTGGCAAAGATTCATATTCTCTACCTAGCTAATGTAATAGATTAGTACTCCTCTTATGCTATAATCGACTAATACTATTTTAATTTTGAAAGGAGAATGAAGATGGAATTAGGAGTGAATGCACTGGTAGAATCCCCTTCTTTATTAGGTTTATTACCTTTAGTGGTTTATATTGTCCTTATTTTTATGAATCAAAGTAATTTGTTAGCAACGATTATTGGGATTGCTATTGGAGCGATTTTAATTGGCCATGACTTAGGTATGTTGGCTGCTGATTTTGCAGGCAGTTTAGGGTCTTTTGTGGCGACAATTGGATTTATTATTATGTTAGGGGCTGCTCTTGGCCGTCTTATGAACGCCAGTGGGATTACTAAGACGTTAGTTTATTGGATTGTTAAAGGGTTGAAAGTGAATTCGAAAAACAAGGCTCGCTTCGCACTTATGGTGATTTCGATTATCATTTGTGGGTTACTGGGCACATTAGGTGGCGGTAATGCGATTATTGCGCCTATTATTATTCCTGTTTTAGCCAGTATTGGGTTAACGCCGACAGCTACGGCTTTAATCTTAAAAAATGCAGGTGAAGTTGGTTTGATTTGGGGGCCATTAACAGGTGTTACATTGGCTATGTTAGAGTTGACAGACATGTCATATGGTGAATATATGTTGTTCGCAGGACTGCCGTTTGGTCTATTATGGCTAGCAGGTACGTGGTTTGCATCCATCCATATTCAAAAGCAAACAGAAGGCAAAGAACACTATGATTTGTCGCAAGCTGTTGATTTTGATCAGTTTGTCGTTAGTTCTAAAGAACGTCAAGCAACTATTGCCTTTATTGTCTCCTTCTTAGCGCTTGTTGTCTTTGGTGTAGTAACTGGTCAAGGAACAAATTATGCGATTATCGTCATGATTATTTTAATGATTATTGTTGCCCTCTTCGGCCGCATTCATCCAAAGGTAGCAGAAGAAAAAATTGTGGAAGGTGTTGCCAGTATGGCAGATCTCTTCCTCATTTTTATTACGATTGATGTTTTACTTGAAATGGTCACAGCTGCGGGCGGTTTTGAGGCTTTATCTGAACTCCTTCAAACGACATTTACCAATATTAGCGCACCAGCTGTTATGTTAATTTCAGCGATTGTCGGTGGCTTGGGTGTCGAAGCTGCTGCGGTGGCAGAGTTACAAATTATTACTGATATGTTTAAACCGATGATTGAGTCATCTGGTCTTCCTCTGCAGATGTTTGCCATCTCGCTCTTATCCGCAACACGCTTAACTGGTAGTATTTACCCGACTTCTAACATGATTGGTCAGCTTGGCATTGCCCAATCGTCAAACACGAAATTAATGTTAAAAGGAAATTGGTTAAGTATCGCCCCACTAGTGATTTGTATCATCATTTGGGCCTTTGTTGGTGTTAATTTGTTTTAGGAGGATAACCATGAATTATATTGATTTACACGCAGATACCATTTTACCGCTCATGCAAGCTGGCGAAGCAGCATCACTCTATGATGTTGAGAATACTCATATTAACATCCAAAAACTTCAAGCTGGTCATGCATTGGCTCAGTGTTTTGCGGTTTGGCTGCCAGATGGTCAGTTTGATCAGATGACGATTCATCCTGAGTTTAGCCCGCAAAATCATGAAGAAGATATCGCCTATATCAAAAAAGCTGTTGATCGTCTTAACAAAGAGATGGAAAAAAACCATGAACATATGGCTTGGGCGAAAAACACTGCTGATATTCAAAAGAATAAAGCTGCTGGCAAGATTTCAGCTATCTTAACACTAGAAGATGCCCGTGCGGTCAATAACTCGCTTGATAATCTTGATATGCTTCATAAAATGGGATTCGGAATGATGGGAATAATCTGGAATCATGAAAACTGTTTTGGTTATCCTAACAGTTTAGATCCGGAACTCAACCAAAAAGGGTTAAAACGATTTGGAATTGAAGCAACTCAGTATATGAATGAATTGGGTATAACAGTCGACGTGTCTCACCTCAATGATGGTGGTATTAGCGATGTGCTTGCATATTCAAAACAACCTGTCGTTGCTACTCATTCTAATGCCCGTTCTATTGCTCATCATTCGCGTAACCTAACTGATGAACATATTAAGGGAATTGCCAATTCAGGCGGTGTAGTTGGTTTGTGCATCTCGCCTCGCTTTTTAAGAGGGTCTGGTGATGACTCTACCATTTCTGATATGATTCGCCACTTGGATTATTTATATAACTATGGTGGTGAGGATGTACTAGCAATTGGGACTGATTTTGACGGTACGAGTGGACAGTTTGAGATTGCGTCTCCGCTTGATATGCCAAAACTCTTTGAACGCTTAGAAGCACATAAATGGCCACCTAAGCGAATTGAGAAACTTGCCTACCTCAATGCTAGTCGTATTCTAACAAAATAATGAAATCATTCTTCTTAAGGCGTATAATAGAATGAGATGAGCTTTTTTATGGGTAGGATGATATTAAATGTTAAAAGCCGTAAATAAAATACCAGCTGGAACGTTTTTAGTCCCACTGATTGTGAGTATGATACTTTTCACTTTTTGGCCGAATTTGTTTCATATTGGAGGATTAACTGAGTCGTTGCTAACAAGCTCTGGAACTGGGTTTATTTCAGCCGTATTATCATTTTCTACTGGAACACGCATTAATATTAAAGTACTTAAACGACTACTCAAGCACCAAGGCGTTTTACTATTAACCAAAGTTATAATTGCACTTATCTTGTCTTTTGCCTTTTTAGCTGTATTTGGTACAGATGGATTTTTGGGTGTTTCTTCAATAGCCTTTGTCGGGGCTATGTTCAGTTTAAACCCCGCTGTCCAAGTGTCTATTTTAGACAACTACGGTTATAAAGAAGATTCAGCAATTATGGGTCTATCTGCAGCTGTGACACTCCCGATGCTGCCCCTTATTGTCTTCATGCTCTTTTATTCGAATGCTAGTTTAACGGAGTTAAATTGGATGCCGATTGTTTCAGCACTCTTACCATTCTTCATTGGAATTACCTTAGGAAACTTAGACCCAACTATTGGGAAACTATTTGATCCACTTGTTGGGGCATTACTGCCCTTTTTAGGTTGGAATTTGGGTCAATCGATGAATCTAAAAGATGCCTTATCTGCAGGCTTACCAGGTCTGCTACTGACACTAATATTTATAGTGATCATGTCATCTCTCTATCTAGTCGACCGTTTTATATTAAAAAAAGACGGGATTTCTGCTCTAGCAATGATGACAGTTGCCGGCATATCAACTGTGGTTGCGCCAACGATTGTCGAGGTTTTCCCTCATTTACAAGCTGAAGTAACAGCAGCCAACTCACAGATTCTACTTGCATCCATCATTACCTCCATTTTCACCCCATTATTTATTGGTTATACGCAAAAAAACCGCCAGGCTTAATGTCTGACGGTTTTTTCTTTAGTTTTGGATGTAAGCGACTAATAAGTTAAAGGTATTTTCTAAAGCATCCACGTGCGTCCGCTCCATACCATGACTACTTGCCACACCAGGCCCAATTAACGCTGCTCTAATATTAGCCCCGCCTCTTAGTGCTGCTGATGCATCACTGCCGTACATAGGATAAATATCAACCGCATAGCTAAGTTCATTTTTCTGAGCAAGGTTAATTAAATGAGTCGTTAGTTCATAGTCATAAGGACCAGATGAATCTTTCGCACAGATAGAGACATCGTATTCGCTACATGCTAAATCTAATCCAATACAACCCATATCGACTGCCAATAGTTCCGTAATATTTTCAGGAATAAAGGACGCACCATGCCCAACTTCCTCATAAGTTGAGAAAATAAACGTTAGATTTGTCGCTGGAGTAATAGTCTTGTCTTTGATTTGTTTTAATAAACTCACTAATAAGGCAACTGATGCTTTATCATCTAGGAAACGTGATTTTACAAATCCAGATTCAGTAACAACTACTTTAGGATCATAAGCAACAATATCACCGTTTTGAATGCCAAGGTTTTGAACGTCTTCTTTTGTTTTAACACGTTCATCAATCTTAACTACCAAATTATCAACGTCTCTTGCTTTTGTTGCTGCATCTGGGAAAACATGGATAGATGGTGTATTTGATAGAATCGTTCCACTATAAACCTTGCCTGAACGCGTCATAATATCACAGTACTCACCGTCTAATGTTGGCGTTAGTGGTCCGCCTAGTTTGGTTAGTGCTAAAGTCCCATCACTATTGATTGAACGAACCATTAGCCCTAATGTATCCACATGACCACTTAGTCCACGCGTTACTGACGTATCCTTACCTGCTACTTCAACGAGTAAATTCCCTTTTGGTGTTGTCTTTGTTTCATATCCCAATGCTTCAATACGCTCTCTTAGAAAATCAATAGCGTTTTTAGTATAGCCAGTTGGGCTATTAATAGACAGCAACTCTTTTAAAAAGGAGACTGTCGTTTCTTTTTCAAACATCATTCCACACTCCTTTATCTTTTTCTATTATAACGCTAGTCACTTTATTTAAGCGAGTATTATTGGCAATTAAAAAATTAAAAGATAGCCTATGACCACAAGTAAACTGCTAAGTAGTGTCCCCAATAGGTAATACTCCGCAAATTGTGGGCTTTCAGAAATTTTATTGTATCGAGCAATTGATTTAGCCGTTAAAATAAAGCCAATTGCGGTGTACTGACTCACCGATAGCATCAAAAAGATAAATAAACGTTCAAATATCCCAATTAAGGAGCCGGCATTCGGTACGCCCTCGTCATCTTCACTTGTATCCGGAATCGGTCGATAAACATATAAAACTTTTTTAATGGTAATACTAGCTGGTTGCATAATAAAGAGCAGCATAACCACCCAAGCTAAAAGCTCAGTCGGTTGAATCGCTAACTGACTAAAAAAGCGCGTTAAGATAGGCAGATACTCAAATGGCTCCTGGATAAAACTGAGTCCAATAACTGCTAGAACGATACAACCGAGATGGAGCATTTGATCAATAACAAATAAGCGGGCTTCTTTTTGATAGGTTGTCAGTCGGCGACGACTCATCCTGTGTTTAACGGAGTCAATGACTAAGTGAGCGATCGCTAGTAGAAAGACAGTCACTAGCATTGACCAACTGAATAACGGTATTGCTACCAGAAACATCGTGAGAGCGTAAATGCTGCAATGGGTGAATAATGCGCCTTTGTCTTTATCTTTTGTTTTGGCTATCGCATGGGATTGGAAATAAAAATCTCCTAAAAAATGACCCATTAATAAGAGTAGGAAGACATCTTTTAGCATGTGATTGTCCCCCTTAATAGACGTGTTGCTTGTTGAAGGGCATTCTTATAGTTATAGTAACTGGTCGCTTTTAAGACTTTATTAACGCTGGATTGCCCAATACCTAGTGCTTCTGCTGCATGATACTGATTCTCAGCTTGATTGACATAGGCATAGAGTACCTCTTTTTGGCGGTCAGTCCATTTCGACTTAAGTGCCGTCGTCAGTGAAAGAATAGTATTTAAGGCTATTTCAACATTGGAACCATCCTTTTGTAAACGAATCAGAGTGTTTGTTTCTGGCTGATGGTGCTTTCGTTCACTGTCCTCGATCTGTTCAATCATCTCTCTAGCTAAGTGATAAGCCGGTCCATCCATTTCCATAGAGTTAGTAGGGTTAATTGTCGTCGTAATTTGCCCCACACCTATTCCAAAACGGAAGTCAACGGGAGACATGGCTAACTCTAGTTCAAATAAAATAGCAAACAGGTCTGCTTCTGGATGCAAGAGCCCTTGAAAGCTATCTCCTAGTGTAATCATAAAGTTTGACGCAATATTAGCTTGATACTTATTATTGATATGGTCAAGTACCCCCTTGAACGTTTCTTGAGTCTGATTTCTATTTTCTAAACGCCTGGAGTCCTTTATATCGCCAATAACGGCAATAAAGCTTTGATTTCCCATATAATCACCTCTTTAGGGCATTATAACATAAAATCGCCTTTAAAGTGAATTATAAACAAAAATGCCCTTATAAATGAATCTTTTAGAAAGATTCACTAATAAGGGAATTAACAAGGGACTCGTTTAATTTATTGGAAATCTATAACCATTCTACCACGGATACTGCCATCTTCTGTTTGCAGGTAAAACGTCTTTTATTTTTTGTAAATAGCTATGTTATAATAGTATCAACAAAAAACAATATAGGTGATTATAAATGGTATTATCAAAGAAAAAAGCAAGAGATGTACTTGAACAGATTATTGCGCTTTACCCTGATGTTAAAACAATTTTAACTTATCGTAATAATTTTGAATTACTTATTGCGGTTCTGTTAAGCGCTCAAACAACTGACATTGCGGTTAATAAAGTCACACCCGCATTATTTGAACGTTTTCCGACACCCAAGGATTTTGCAATAGCGTCACCAGAGGAAATTGAACCTTATATCAAGACGATTGGGCTCTACCGTAATAAAGCCAAGCACATCTATCAATGTGCCAATCAATTAGTCGAACAATTTAACGGTGAAATCCCTCATACACGACCTGAATTGGAATCATTAGCCGGTGTTGGCCGCAAAACAGCTAATGTGGTTTTAAGTGTTGGTTTCGATATCCCGGCATTCCCAGTAGATACCCATGTTTCTCGTGTTTGCAAGCACCACAAGATCGTGCCTCAAAATGCAACACCCCTTCAAATAGAGAAGATTGTCACAGGCATCTTGCCTCGTGAGTTATGGAATCAAGCCCATCATTCCATTATCTTTTTTGGAAGAAATATTTGTTCACCCAGAAATCCAAAATGTGATGAATATATTCATATCGATTAAAAAACAAGGAGCTGAAAAAATTCAGCTCCTTGTTTTTTAATCAAGTGTGCGATACAGCTTCAAAAATGGCGCTGTATCGCACACTTTTATCTTAAAATGTAAGATACAGGTCGCTTCAAACAGTCTGTATCTTACATTTAGGCTCTTGAATGCAAGATACAGTTGATTTTTTTAGACTGTATCTTGCATCGCAAAAAAGGGTTGGTGTTATTTCCTAGCTCCTTTATTGTTTTTAAATAACGTTATTTATACTTAATTGTTTTCATTTGTTGTTATTTAATGCTGGCGATAACTTCAATTTCTACTAGCGCTGAAGCAGGTAAGTCTTTGACAGCAAAGGCACTTCTTGCAGGATAAGGTTGTTTGAAGTGTTCCGCATAAATAGCGTTCACTTTCGCAAAATCCTCGATGTCTTTTAATAAGACGGTTACCTTTACGACATGATTTAAGTTTAGCTCTGCTTCTGCTAAAACAGCTTGAATATTTTTAAAGGCTTGTCGCGTTTGGGCTTCAGCCCCTTCTTCTAGCCCACCCTTCTCTCTATTGATACCGAGTTGTCCAGATAAAAAGACTAAATCGCCGGTCACAATTGCTTGGGAGTATGGCCCGAGTGCTTCAGGAGCACGATTTGATTCTAACTTATGCATATTTTTCTTCTCCTATCTTTCGCCTGTACGGCTCTTTACTTGAACAGCTTTCTTTAGACCACGAGCGACACCTTGGATCATTGGCATAGAACCTAGATCGATATTGCCACCTGAAACAATTAAGCCGACATTTTTTCCTTCTGGTAAACGGTCATTGTGTGCTAATAAAGCAGCTAATGACGCTGCTCCAGCTCCCTCAACAAGGGTTTTGTTTCGCTCTAACATCCATAAAATAGCATCGGCAATTTCTTCTTCTGTCACCGTTACAATATCATCAACGTATTGCTTAGTAACAGCATAAGTTTTTTCACCAGGTTCCTTAACAGCAATCCCTTCAGCAATCGTATCAACCGTATCTAAACGTTTAATTTCGCCTGTTTTAAAGGCATGATACATGGATGCAGCTTCTGCAGCTTCGACACCGATCACTTTTATACTTGGCTTAATGGATTTGGCTGCCAGTGAGACACCACTAATTAAACCGCCGCCGCCAACTGGACAGATAATGATATCCAAGTCTGGTTCTTGTTCAAGCATTTCTAAAGCAATTGTTCCTTGTCCTGCCATAATATAGTAGTCATCATACGGATGCACATAAGTCACGTCATTTTCTTCATAATATTTTTGTGCAGCATCGCCTGCTTCTTGATAACTATCACCCACCAAAATCACTTCTGCACCGTATCCAGTAGCCGCATTAATTTTTGCTTGTGGGGTTGTCTTAGGCATAAAAATCGAAGCTTGCACGCCTAAGCGGTAAGCTGCCATCGCAACACCTTGTGCATGGTTACCAGCACTTGAACTAATCACGCCTTTTTCTAACTCTTCAGCTGTTAGCTTATGAATTTTATAGCTAGCACCTCTTAATTTAAAAGAGCCTGTTTTCTGTTGGTTCTCCATTTTAAAATGGACATGACGATTGACTCGATCATCGGTCATACTTGAGGTTACCATTGGCGTATTATGGGTCACATATTCTTTTCTTAAATAGTCCCAAGCATCTTGAACCATTTCTAATGTTAATTGATTTTCCATATGATGACTTCTCCTTCTCTATTTAAATATAAAAAGACCTCATTAGTTTCGCAATGAAATCTAACTAGGTCTTCTTAGCTGGTCACAAAAATAAGCGAGCATACCCAATTAGATTTTGGCATCTACTTGGGCATAACAATGATTAGCACCTCATAGATACAAACTTTCGTTTTAACGTGTTTGTATCTAACGTTCAGACACAAACACTATCTAATTATGCTAATAATAAGGGGTGTTTGCATTACTGTTAAAGTGGTCACTGTCATTGTTATCTCCTCATTTCTATTTTTTTCGATCAATGGTAATCCATGGTCGATCATTTTCCCATCGTACTCGGACAGGAATTTTATAGGTCTCACTTAACCATTCATCGGTTAACAAGTCTTCTTTCTTGCCTTTTCCAACAATTTTTCCGTCTTTTACGAGCAAGACATGGGTAATGACATCTGTAATTTCCTCAATATAATGGGTGACATAAACCAGATGACACTGATCGGTTGTGATGGCATCCATAATATCTAATACTTCTTCGCGGGATAATAAATCTAGCCCCGAACAAGGCTCATCCATAATTAAGAGATCAGGCTGGTTCATCAATGCCCGACCAATGAGAACCCGCCGTTTTTCACCTTGTGATAGGTGGCGGTATGGTTGTTCTCGTAAATAGGCGATTCGTAATCGACTTAAAATCTCATCAGCACGATCATGGTCTTCTTTAGAAATGACTTGGTTACTATAAACACCAATTGATGAAAATTTACCACTTAAGATAATATTTTTAACGGCTTGTTTATTAAAGGTAGAGCCAAACTTTTCTAAAGAACTACTCATAAAGCCTATTCGTTCCCGCATTTTAGGAATACTAGCTTCCCCAAATGTTGTATCAAGTACTTGAACCTGTCCAGAAGTAGGGAAATGGTAACCCGTCACAATATTTAAAATAGACGTTTTACCAGATCCATTCAACCCCAGAACAGCCCAATGTTCACCTGCATTCACTTCCCAATTAATATCCTCTAGAATATGATGTCCTTGTCTTGTCCAAGACACTTGCTTTAGTGAAATCAGTTTACTCATTGTTTATCCTTTCTAAGCAATTGTTTTTGCCAAGGAAAGATTAGTCAACTAGTGAGTCACCAATAAATGGCATTAGGCCACGTAGTTCTTTCCCTACAGCAGTGATTGGATGTTCCACTTCAGCACGTTTAACGGCATTGAATTTCGGACGTCCAGCTTGGTTTTCTAAAATCCAATCTTTAGCGAATTCACCTGTTTGAATGTCTTTTAGAACGGCACGCATGTTATTTTTTGTTTCCTCTGTAACGATACGCGGTGCTGTTACATAATCGCCCCACTCAGCTGTATCTGAGATTGAGTAGCGCATGTTTTCTAGACCACCTTCGTAAATCAGGTCAACAATCAGTTTCATTTCGTGTAACACTTCAAAGTAAGCACTCTCTGGCGCATAACCAGCTTCTGTTAGAACTTCAAAACCAGCTTTAATTAAACCAGATACACCACCACATAGAACCGCTTGTTCACCAAACAAATCTGTTTCTGTTTCTTCACGGAATGTTGTTTCTAAGATACCAGCTCGGCCTCCGCCAATACCACCTGCGTATGCCATTCCGATTTCTTTCGCGTGGCCTGTTGCATCTTGGTATACACCAACAAGTGATGGTACGCCAGCGCCTTCTTCATACGTACGACGAACAAGATGTCCTGGTCCTTTAGGTGCGATTAAGAATACATCGACATCACTTGGAGGAACAATTTGGCCATAATGGATATTGAAACCATGAGCGAATACAAGAGCATTGCCTGCTTCTAGGTTGTCTCTAATTTCTGCTTCGTAAACGGCTTTTTGATTTTCGTCTGGTAGTAAGATCATAACTAGGTCTGCTTCTTTTGTTGCATCAGCAACTGATTTTACATCAAAGCCATCTTCTTTTGCCTTATCAAAAGATTTACCTGAACGAAGGCCAATAATAACCTTATGTCCGCTATCACGTAAGTTTTGTGCATGAGCATGACCTTGTGAGCCATAACCGACAATTGCGATTGTTTTTCCTTCTAAAAGTCCTTGATTAACGTCTTTATCATAAAATACTTGTGCCATAAATTGAATTCCCCTTTTCCTGTTTGTATGTTTTTAATAATGTAACTAACGGTTATTTATTTTTCCCACGTGGGAAGGCAGTGATACCTGTTCGTGCAAGTTCTTTAATGCCATAGGTTGATAAGAGATCGATGATCGCATCCACTTTATCTGTCTTACCTGTGACTTCAATGGTCAATGAGTCTTTAGCGACATCTAGGACACGCGCCCGAAATGGATTAATAACACCATAGATTTCATGACGGTTAGTCGGAGTCGTACTGACTTTAATTAAAGCGAGTTCGCGTGCAACGATTTGCTGGTCGGTAATGTCAACGACCTTAATCACATCAATCTGCTTATTCAACTGTTTAATGACTTGCTCAGATTGGGTGCTCGAAGTGATGTTCACTTCGAAGGTCATTTTAGACACACCGGCTGTTTCAGTTCCACCTACAGTAATACTGTTAATATTAAATCCACGTTTAGCGAGCAAGCCGGTAACACGGTTTAATACCCCGCTCGAGTCTTTTACGGTTGCTGTAACTATTCTTCGCATGGCGGCTTCACTCCAATCATTTCGTCATTTCCTTTTCCGGCCGGCACCATCGGAAATACTTTTTCATTTGGTGTGACACGAGCATCAATTACGACAGGTCCATCATAATCGAAGGCTGCTCTTAAGGCCTCTTTCACTTCTGTCTCTTGGCTAATGCGAACACCTTTGATGCCATAGCTCTCTGCTAGTAAGACAAAGTCAGGGTTTCTGCCTCCTCCAAGTAGTGATTCAGAGTAGCGTTCTTCATAAATAATTTCTTGCCACTGGCGGACCATTCCGAGTGATTCGTTATTGACAATAACAACCTTGACAGGCAAGTCGTAATCCTTAATAGTCGCTAATTCCTGACTAGTCATTTGAATACCACCGTCACCAAGGATTGCAACAACTGTTTCACCAGGTCGGCCAATTTGAGCGCCTAGAGCAGCTGGAAGGCCGAAGCCCATCGTACCCAGCCCACCTGACGTAACAAAGTTGTGTGGTTGGTCATATTTATAAAATTGTCCTGCCCACATTTGGTGTTGACCCACATCAGTTACGACTACTGCCTTACCTTCAGTCGCATGGTAGATTTCTTCAATCAACCATTGCGGTGAAATGCTATCTTCTTTGTTTTGGTACCAGAATGGGTAGTCATTTTTATTGGTTTGCGTTTCAGCTTCCCAATCACTAATATCTAGTTGATCAATATCAATTTCCAAGAGTTTAATCAAGGCTTCTTTGGCATCTGATACAATCGGATATTTAGTTGGGACATTTTTACCAATCTCTGCTGAATCAACATCAATGTGAGCAACAACTGCTTGTGTCGCAAATTTACTTAGATTCCCAGTCAGACGATCATCAAACCGTGATCCAATATTAATTAAAAAGTCACAGGCTTGAATGGCTTTGTTAGCGGCATAGCTGCCGTGCATCCCACCCATACCTAATGCTTGCGGGTGAGTTTCTGGAAAGGCACCTAAACCTTGAAGTGTCGTTACAACAGGAATGTTGTGTTTAACCGCAAAGTCATAGAGCTCTTTGTGGGCTTCCGCAAACTTCACACCAGCTCCTACTAGTAATAGCGGTCTTTCAGCTACTTTTAATTCATTCATCAAACGCTGGATTTGCAATTGATTCGGATAAACCGTTGGCTGATAGCCTGGTAGATAAAAATCAGTATCAAACTCATCTGTATCTAAAAAAGTTTCTGCAACGTTTTTAGGTAAATCAATCACAACAGGACCCTTACGACCCGTTGTCGCAATATGAAAAGCTTCTTTAATAATTCTTGGTAAATCATGAACATCTTGAACTTGATAGTTATGCTTCGTAATGGGTGTTGTCAAACCAATCATATCTGCTTCTTGGAAGGCATCCGATCCAATAAAAGCAGCTGATACTTGACCAGTAAAAATAACAATTGGTAGTGAATCGATCATAGCATCCGCAATACCAGTAATTAAATTCGTTCCGCCTGGACCAGAAGTTGCAATAACCACACCGGGTTTACCGGTTACGCGAGCGTAACCTTCTGCTCCATGGATTAACCCTTGTTCGTGACGGCACATAATATGTTTGAAGTTTGGCTTAGCACGGTACAGCGCATCGTAAATCGGTAAGACAGCACCACCCGGGTAACCGAAGACAACTTCAACGTCTGCGTCAATTAATGATTGAACAAATAAATCTGCTCCGTTCCGCTTTCGTTTTGTTTTGGGCATTTCTTCTGTACTCATGTTCCATCCTCCTTGGTTAGCTTAAACGTTATCATGGTTAAATCATTTTTATTAAAAACAAAAGACCTAGCTAGATTTATAAAAATCTAACTAGGCCTTTAAATGTGTCCATAAAATTAGGGAGCATAGCCTGATTAGATTTTTTATCATCTATACAGGCGTAACAAACTAAATTAGCACCTCATAGATACAAACTCTCGTTTCACGTGTCTGTATCCGTTGAGAAGATACAAACACTATCTAATGACGCTAATTAATAATAAATTGTTTGTTGGCATGCAATTGTTTCCCATGAGAACCGCTCCCCTAAATTTAATTAATTTCTAATGTGAATATAATATTAATCTAACTCATTCAAAGTGTCAATGCTTTTTTTATCTTTTTTTAATTATAAGTGAATATTACTACTCGTCTTTTTTCCAAAAGTCAGTAATAGCTCCTTTAGATGAGCTAGAAACAATATGAGCGTACTTGCCTAATACACCTCTAGAATGCAAGTCTGGCAAGACAAGTGCATCACGACGTTTAGCAAGTTCTTCATCAGAAACAACCATTGTTAACTCTTTAGTATCCTGATCAATAATAACCGTATCACCTGTTTTCAGTAGCGCAATTGGGCCACCAACTTGGGCTTCAGGTGCAATATGACCTACAACTAAACCGTAAGTTCCACCAGAGAAACGCCCATCGGTAATAAGCGCAACGGTTTCTCCTTGACCTTTCCCAACAATCATACTTGAAAGTGACAACATTTCTGGCATTCCCGGGCCGCCTTTTGGTCCAACATAACGAACTGCAACCACATCGCCATCGACAATATCATCTGCTAGAACAGCTTGGATGGCTTCTTCTTCAGTATTAAACACTTTAGCTGGTCCTTCATGTCGACGAACTTTTACACCTGATACTTTAGCAACTGATCCGTCTGGTGATAAGTTACCGTGAAGAACAATAAGTGGACCATCTTTACGTTTTGGATTTTCAAGCGGCATAATAACTTGTTGTCCTTCTTTCAGTGATGGGACTTCTGCTAAGTTTTCAGCAATCGTCTTACCTGTAACTGTTAAACAATCGCCGTGAATAAAGCCATTTTCGTAAAGGTACTTCATAACAGCTGGCACGCCACCTACTTCATAAAGGTCTTGGAAAACATACTGCCCACTTGGCTTCAAGTCAGCCAAATGAGGAACTTTTTCTTGAAAATCGTTGAAGTCGTCCAACGTTAATTCAACATTTGCAGCATGAGCCATCGCCATCAAGTGAAGAATGGCATTGGTTGATCCACCTAGCGCCATAACAACGGTAATCGCATTTTCAAAGGCTTTTCTAGTCATAATGTCGCGCGGGTAAATTTGATTTTCCAGTAGTTTATAAACAGCTTCACCAGCTGCTTCCACGTCTTTTAATTTATCTTCTGTTGTCGCAGGGTGTGAAGAGGATCCTGGTAAGCTCATCCCCATTGCTTCAATCGCAGATGCCATCGTATTGGCCGTATACATTCCACCACAACC
Organism: Jeotgalibaca arthritidis; assembly: GCF_011100465.1. Taxonomy (NCBI): domain Bacteria; kingdom Bacillati; phylum Bacillota; class Bacilli; order Lactobacillales; family Carnobacteriaceae; genus Jeotgalibaca; species Jeotgalibaca arthritidis. The sequence goes on along the minus strand of NZ_CP049740.1, from coordinate 2,168,156 downwards.
ACCTGGTCCTGGACAGGCATTACATTCAATTCGACGTACTTCTTCCTCTGTCATATCATTATTATTCCATTGGCCGATTGCTTCAAAGACTGATACTAAGTCAATGTCCTTGCCATCTAGTTTCCCTGGTGCAATAGTCCCACCATAAACGAAAATCGATGGGATTTGCGAGTTAGCAATAGCTATCATACAGCCCGGCATATTCTTATCACAGCCTCCGATAGCGACAAAGGCGTCACAGTTGTGTCCGCCAACTGCTGCTTCAACTGAATCGGCAATAATATCACGTGATGGTAATGAATAACGCATTCCTGGTGTTCCCATAGCAATGCCATCTGCAACCGTAATTGTTCCAAACTGAACGGGCCAGCCACCAGCTGTTCGAATACCCTTTTTCGCTAATTTCCCTAAATCATGGAGATGGATGTTACATGGCGTGTTTTCTGCCCATGTACTGATAACACCAATAATCGGTTGCTTAAACTCATCATCCCCCATTCCTGTTGCGCGTAACATGGCGCGGTTAGGTGATTTTACAACACTGTCATACACATTACTTCGGATTCTGATATCTTTTTTGGGTTGTTCGCTTGTCATTAACAGACACTCCTTTCAACTTTCTTGCTCGGTTATTTTTATGGTGTTTTCATATGATCTTAATTATATTCTAACAGAAAGAAAATAATCTGCCAGTGCCATATGAAAAAATGATGAAATTATCTACTTGCAAAAATGAGTATTTCATGAAAAAATAAAGAAAATTAATTATTGTAAGTTTGAAAGGAATCGATAGTTATGCCAGAATTAATCACTATGAATGAACGCGCTCAAGAACGCAGCGATGAGATTATTAAAAAACTTGAAAATATTTTTGATCCAGAAATCGGCCTAGATATTTACAACCTTGGCCTCGTGTACGATATTCAACTGTCTGAGGACGGACTTTGCGAAGTAACAACGACCTTTACCGGCATTGGATGTGACTGTATCGAATCCGTTCCAGGTGAAATAAAAGAGGGATTACTGCAGATTGATGGTATTACTGCCGTCGATGTTAAAATTGTGTGGAGCCCTGCTTGGAAGATGACACGCATTAGTCGCTTCGGTCGAATCGCATTAGGAATTAATCCAGGATAAAAAAAAGAGCCGGTAGTTGGTGGTTGCCCACCTTCTACCGGCTCTTTTTTTATTAGCCGAGAGTCTCTGCTACTTTATTTTTTGGTTTATAGCGTGATAAGAGGAGCACGGAAACGAGTACAACCGCAATACCGATTAGTTCAAATACGCCGAATTGGTGTTTAAAGACGACAACTGAGAGTACAGCTGCAAGCAAGGGTTCTAAGGCCGTCATAATCGAGGCTAAGGATGGATCAATATACGATAGACTTGCAAGATAGGCAATAAAGGCAACTGCAGTCCCAAACACAATAATTAGTGTCAAAAGAAGGACGCTATGAGTGGTTAAGCTAAAGCTTGGTTGCCAGAATGGTTGGATGAATTGAAACACCAGTCCGCCAATTAGCATTCCCCAGCCTACAATCATCGGTGAGCCGTATACTGCTAAAATTTTACGGGGTTGGATGCTGTAAAAAGCAACTGCGACTGCTGACCCTATTCCGACGGTAAAACCGATTAACGAGACCGACATCTTAGAAAATTGCCCATTTGTAACGATAAGCAAGACTCCGAAAAAAGTCGCTAATACGAGTGCAAATTCAGTAGCATAAAGTTTTTTCTCTCGGCTAATTAAAGTATATAAGTAAACAAAAATTGGTGCTGTAAACTGTAGAATCGTTGCTAAAGAGGCACTACTTACTTCAACAGCCTTGAAAAAGAGGTATTGCACGCCTACCATACCGACTAATGAGAATAATAATAATTGCAAAACATGTTTCTTGTTTTTAAAAATGGAAAAAATAGGATCTTTCCGAAGAATAGAGCTGTAAGTTAAGATTAATAACCCAGCCATCGTTAAACGTGTACTCACCAGCCATTCACTTGACGCTTGATAATCGCTAAATAGTAGTTGGGCAAAAATGCCAGATGCTCCCCATAAACTACCGCCTAACCCGGATAGTAATATACCCTTTAATTTTTGATTCATTGCTAACCTCCCTTTATTAATATGGTCATTATAAACGGGATAATTGGATTTGACTATCTTGTTTTTTGATTTGTACCAACAAAAAAACAGCCATTGCAATCGTCGCAATGGCTGTTTTACCTCTTTATTTAGAATGGTGAGTCTAAAATACGACTTAAGAATTCTTTTGTGCGTTCTTCTTTCGGATTGTTGAAGATTTCTTCAGGTGATCCTTCTTCTGCAATAACACCTTGGTCCATAAAGACAACACGATCTGCTACTTCACGCGCAAATTGCATCTCATGGGTTACAACGACCATAGTCAGCCCCTTATCTGCTAGCTGTTTCATAACACGCAACACTTCTCCAACCGTTTGTGGATCGAGTGCTGATGTTGGTTCATCAAATAACAGTAAATCTGGCTCCATTGCTAGTGCGCGTGCAATAGCGACACGTTGCTTTTGACCACCTGATAGTTGTGCAGGACGAGCATGGATAAATTGTCCCATACCCACTTCTTCCAAGAAGTGTAAGGCTCTTTTTTCAGCTTCTTCTTTGCTTACTTTTAAAACATTAATTTGGCCAGTCATACAGTTTTCAAGCACATTTAAGTTATTAAATAAATTAAAGTGTTGGAAGACCATTCCTACTTTTGAACGATATTGGAATAAATTTAGGGAGTCTTCTAAAATACTGTCATCTCGGTAAATAATATCACCAGTCGTTGGTTTTTCTAATAAATTTAAGCAACGCAATAAGGTTGATTTACCTGACCCCGATGCACCAATTAGACAAACGACTTTACCTTCTTCTACTTCAAAATTAATATTCTTAAGAACTTCGCGTTCGCCGAACTTTTTGCTCAGCCCTTTAATTTTCATTACAGAAGTCATTAACTTTGCACCTCTTTATCTAACGTGATCACTTGGTTTTGATTACCACCAACCAGATCATAATGTGTTGGTCCGTCTAGTTTTTTCTCAAGAAAACGTAAGATACGCGTCACCGAGAATGTCATAATTAAATACAAAATACAAGCTACTGTAAACGGCCCGAAGTAATCAAAGTTAATCCCTGATACTGTTTTTGTTTGAAAGAACAATTCCGTTACTGAAATAACATTTAAAACAGATGTGTCTTTAATATTAATAACAAATTCATTACCAGTCGCTGGTAAAATATTCCGCCATACTTGTGGCATAATGACAATTCTCATCGTTTGAAAGTGAGACATCCCAATTGCTTCTGCACCTTCATATTGGCCTTTATCAATTGATAAAATCCCACCGCGAACGATCTCAGTGATATATGCGCCTGTATTAATCGAAACAATAAAAATAGCGGCAAAAATACGGTTCATATCCCAACCAAATGCAATGGCAGATCCGTAATAAATCACCATTGCTTGCACGATCATCGGCGTACCACGGAAGAATTCAATATAAATGGTTGTTAAAAGATGCAGACCTTTTAAAGCGTAGCGCTTAAAGCCTTTGTCTGGATGTGGGATGGTGCGAATCACACCAAGAACAAGACCAATGAGGAGACCAATAATGGTCCCGATCATTGAAATGTATAAAGTAACCCAAGCACCATTTAAGAAAAGCGGTGCATTATTTTGAAAAATATTCCATAAATGACTCAATTGATGTCAGCTCCTACTATTGTTGGGCTGCTGGTTGATTAGCAACCGCAGCATCCATGATTTCTTGTCTCTCTTCGTCAGAGATTTCGCTTAAAATGGCATTCATTTTGTCTAAATCTGCTTCGTCTTTACGTACGCCAATCGCAATTGTCGTATCTTCTGGACTTGTTTTGAAACCATCTTCGAATTCAACAAAACTAAAATCACTATTTGCATTTGATGCACTTACTGCCTCAGGATATTCTGATACATAGCCATAATCACACCTGCTTGAAGCGCCACACGCATAGCAGAGAAATTTTCCATTGCTGTTTGCTTGTTAACACCTTCAATTTGGTCAATGACATTATAATGGAAGGTATTCAACTGAGCCGTTACCTTTGCAGAGTTAAAATCTGCTAGTTTTGTGGCATTAACGAAGTCACTATCTGAAGCGACTACCATAACCAATTGCGACTCTAAATAAGGATCACTAAAGGAAATGGTTTGTTTTCTTTCTTCTGTTGGAGACATACCAGCGATAATGGCATCAATTTTCTTAGCTTGAAGAGCTGGTACTAAGCCATCCCATTCTGTCTTAACGATAACTAGTTCTTGTCCCAAACCTTCAGCGATTTTCTTTGCAATCTCAACGTCATAGCCACCAGCATATTCATTTGTACCGTCAATCGGAACACCGCCGTTACTGTCATCTAGTTGCGTCCAGTTATAAGGGGCATAGGCAGCCTCCAGTCCAACAACAAACTGATCATCCTCTGCAGCTGATGACTCTGCGTTACTACCATTACCACAAGCAACTAACAAAGCTAGCGATCCTAACAACATAGCAGCATAATTAAATTTCTTTCTCATACGAAACGACTCCCTTTTATTTGTATTGAGAATACAAAAAAACCGTGAGCAAAAGGCCCACGATTGGTATCGTCCTTTTGCCCCAATATGAACAGCGCTTCAAAAGATAAAATGGGCATTTTATCTCGACAGTCCTATACTTATTCAGCATAGACCCAGCACCTAAACGGCACTTCGGCGAATTCCCCTTTCGTTTCCTACTGATGGTTTTCGCGTCCTCTAATTCATATTGTTTTGATATTCTACTGGTGTAACTATAATAGATAGCAAAGCGAATGTCAACCTCAGATCGTTAATCTAGCATATGATTAGGCAAAAATATAGCTGTTCGTTACAATAATAATAGGATTTGAAGAAGGAGGACATGTGATATGATACCCAAAATTATTCATTACTGCTGGTTCGGTGGCAATCCATTAGGCCAAAAAGAAGAAAAAATAATAGCAACTTGGGAAAAATACTGCCCTGACTACAAAGTTATGGTGTGGAATGAAGACAATTTTAATGTTGATCAAATGGGCGATTATGTGAAAGAAGCTTATCAAGCTAAAAAATGGGCTTTTGTTTCTGATGTTGCTCGACTCTATGCCTTAACACAATACGGTGGTATCTATATGGATACAGATATGGAGGTTATTAAACCACTTGATCCGCTACTTAAATTGGATGCTTTTATGGGCTTCGAAGTGGAAACAACCATTTCAACGGCTATTATTGCTGCCAAAGAAAATCATCCGACCTTCAAACAACTTTATGACGATTATAATGACCGTCATTTCATCAATGATGATGGGTCTTATGATGAAACAACCAACGTGATTCGTATTACTGAAATTTTTCAAGAAAATGGTCTCTTACTAAATAATGAAAAGCAGACCGTGATGGATGTGACAATCTTTCCCCGTATCTACTTTTCACCAAAAAGCTATTGGACGCAAGAAATCAACGCCGGAGAAGAAACTTATGGCATTCATCAGTATTCGGGGTCTTGGCTATAAAAATAGGGGCTGGGAAAAAACTCCCAGCCTCTTTCCTATACCCGAATAATGTAGCGTAAATGTGCTCAAAAAGGCAGCCCCGACGTCCACTTCACGAATCATGCTCAGATGGTCTGCAACCATCTTGCGCTTATTCGCTCCAGTGATTCGGGGCTGAACGCCTTTTTTCCCACTCTCCTTTTATTCATTATTTAACGATGATATGCATCAAAATACCATTTGTATCTTTAGCTTTTAAAACACCAGCTTCTTCTTCGTATGAAATACCATTTTGATCAAAGCGGCCTTTCAAAGCGACCAATTCATCTTGGTTTGGCAATACCCAAGTATAGTAAGCCATTCCGAGTTGGTCTGCTTCTGGTTGTGGCAATAGTTTTCCAGCCCAAGTGTTTGAGCCAACATGGTGGTGATAATCTCCCGATGCAAAGAATTTAGCTTGGCCGAAATAGTCAGATTTTAGTCCTAGACCAATTATATTCGTATAGAATTCACCGTTCTCTACTAAATCTCTAACTGTTAAATGGACGTGTCCCATAATCGTACCAGCTGGCAAACCTGAGAAAGGTTTCTTAACAGAGCCTAATACGCCTTCTGCATCCATTTGAATGGTAATACCTTCGATTCTACCATCTTCTCTTACGTCCCACTCAGAACGGTTTTTATCAGCGTAAACCTCTACACCGTTTCCTTCCGGGTCGTTAAAGTAAATCGCTTCACTGTACCCGTGATCACTTGCGCCACCTAATGGGTACTTTTTAACTAATAGGTTATATAAAAATTCGCCTAAGTCACTTCTCGTTGGCAGTAAAACCGCATGGTGGTATAAGCCCGCTGTCACTTTCTTCTCAGCTGCTGGATTAATTTTGATTAATTCAAACAATGCCTCTCCGGTTTCTTTCACACCTAGTGTTACACTGTTATCTGTTTGAGCAAGGATTGATGTCCCCATAATTTCTTGGTAAAATTGTGTCATTTTTTCTAAATCATTTACTTTTAATGCTACTTTTCCTAACGTCCATGCTTGTGTCATGATAAAAATACTCCTCTTTTTATATGTTATAAGTAATCTTTTTTCTTTAGCCAAAATACAGTGAGTATCCCGAGAATGATAGAGACGCCAACTAATAATAGAAATGCAAAACCATCATCTTCAAACGGTAGAGCTACATTCATGCCCCAATAAGAGCCAATAATGGTCGGAATGGTCAAAACAATAGTCAGTGATGTCAAAAACTTCATAATGTTATTCAAGTTATTAGAAATCACACTTGAAAACACTTCACTGAGATGACTAATCATTTCATCGGATTCTTTCCGCATGACCTTTGCTTGGTTAGATAAGACACGGATGTCATGCAACAGTTCACCTGCGTCTGACCCCTTACCTTCTTGTAAGTGATCAAACAGATGAGCGATAATGTCATGGTTCTTGGTAATACCCGTTTCAAAATAAACCAGACTTTTATTAATGGCGATCATTTTATAAAAGGCTTCATTCCGAGTTGTGTGGACGATGTTTTCTTCCATATTTTCAATCATGTCATCAATTCGTGTGATAGCCTCAATGTATTCATTGGTGAGCTGCCAGAGCAATTGTAAAATAAAGAGAGAATCATCATAGTTTCCGTTGCTATTCAGAACATTTTTTAGAAACGGAGGTTCTTTTGAATAAATCATAATAACTTTTTTTTCTAACGTAATGATTGAGATCGGCAATGTTTGATATTCAAGTCGATTAGTTTCATCAATTTTCATTAAAGGATAGAGAAACAACAATAATTGAATGTCTGTTTGCTGACTGTTGCGAAAGGTTTCTTTTCTTGGAATCATATAGCGGTTCAAGCTATCTGTAATAAAATCCAGCGGTATCTCTTCTTTTTGATGCAAGTCATCCATTTCGTCTTGAGACGGATTATCATACAAAATCAGGGTTGCTTGATTACTATCCTTGGTCTCCACAAAGTGTTGCCCTTCTAACCGAAAAGCTCTCATCTTGTTCACTCCACTCTATTCAATGATAAAGGTTTCTAATGTTGATGCTAATTCCGTATACGGATCATCTGACCACCAATGTCTGCCATTGCCTAGACACTGACAATAATAAGCTATCTCATCTTCTTTCATGCTTTTCCGAAAATGGACATGTCCCATCACACTATGTCGGATTGGATAATCCTCATACAAGGACATATAACTCTTACTACCCAAAAAGGCATTGTAATAATCATAAACCCGGTGCGGCAAAGGTACGGTAAACTGGGGATGTGTGACGATATGTGTCATCAAAATTATTTGACGATCATTAACAGACTGGCAGTCTACTTCTAGCTGTTGCCGCATGGCTTCTGCTACCTCTTGATCGCTTTGCTTCCAGTGTACATATAATCGATCATTCCAGCCACCAATACGCAATTTCTTCTGCTCAAATTGTTCAGTTGTATAACTTTGACTGGCAAATCCATAATCATACCAACCTGGATTCCCCACAACTGACCATTTGTCATTTAGTAAGAGTGGTTTGCCGACAGGCGAATCCTCCCTTTGTAAAAAGGTTTGGTAAATACCCTCTGTGTCAGTATCCTTATTACGAATCGACCAAAAATCATGGTTACCTGGAACAAATAGTAGCTTTGAAACCCTATGTTTAACCATTTGATCTAAAAATTGAATGCTATCTTGGTAATCCGATGATATATCACCAGCCATTAGTAGTAAATCAATTTCATTATTGTAGAGTAATTGAGCGAGCAACCGGTCATACGTGTCTCCTCTATTTAGTTTCTTTCTATTTGTGTCAATATGTAAGTCAGATAAGACACCTATTTTCATGCTGTTTACACCTCACTAGCTGTGCTCACTTAAGAGTATAACATATATCTCGAAATGAAGATATTATTTTTTAAGATATTTTTATTTTTAATGATATTATTATTTTTAATGATATTATTATTTTTAATGATATTATTATAAAAACCGCTATGTTTTTAATAAACATAGCGGTTTTGGATTAGTTTGTATATGCTTCTGTTAATTGTGGAACAACTTGTTTCTTACGTGACACAACGCCCGCTAAGAAAGTTTGGTGATTATCCAATTGAACGTTGAAAGCTTGTTCAATTTTAGCAACACCTGATCCAATTGCTAAGATCGTTGAATCACTATCAATAATATTCGTTACAATTAAGACAAATAAATCATAATTTTCTTTTGTATTTTCAGCAGTCATTAATGCCATTAATTCATCTTGACGTTTTAAAACATCTTGGAAATCAACCGTATTAACTTGTGCCACACGAACAGTTTTGTCAGCCATTGGGAATGACTTAGCATCTAAATCAAGTAAATCTTCTGATGAGATATCATCTAGATTTGTACCAGCTTTTAGCATAGCTAAACCGTAATCTGATGAATCAACGCCAGCAATTTCAGCTAAAGCGGCTGCCGTTTCAATATCTTCTTGCGTACATGTTGGTGATTTGAACAATAAGGTATCAGAAATAATAGCTGATAACATCAACCCTGCAATTTGCGCTGGAATCTCGATATTTTTTTCTTTAAATAGTTTGTAAATAACTGTGTTTGTACAGCCTACTGGTTCTGCACGGTAATAAAGTGGATTTGCAGTTTGGAAGTTACTAATACGGTGGTGGTCAATCACGTATTGAACGTCTAAGTCAGCAATATCTGATACACTTTGTTGGAATTCATTGTGGTCCACAAGCGCAACAGCTTTCACTTCGTTTGCAGCTGTTTCGATTACGCGTGGTGCTTCAGTATTAAACTGGTTTAAGGCATATGCCGTTTCATCGCTAACCTCTCCTAGCGCAACAGCTTCTGCTTCAACGCCGATTTGATTTAAATAATATGCAAATGAGATTGCTGATGTAATTGCATCTGTATCCGGATTTTGGTGTCCGAAAACTAATAATTTTTCCATAGTTTAATGTCCCTCTTTCATTTCTTATCTTTTTTAATGATAATCAAAAAAAAGGAAAAGGGCAACGGTTATCTCCCTTTTCCTTGTAGATTTAATTTGCTTTTAAGTAACCTTTATACTCATCACAGCGTAATAATTTCCGAGCATTCTCCACACGTTCTGCTGTTGGAGGATCAATGCCTTCTAATTTATAAGGAATACCTAAGGCTTGGTATTTATAGATCCCCATTTTATGGTATGGAAGAATCTCTACTTTTTGAACATTTTCCAAAGTGGCAATATAGTCGCCTAATTCTTTCAAATAATGGTCATAGTCAGTTCGCTCTGGAATTAAAACGTGACGAACCCAAATCGGCTGGCCGATTTTTGATAAATATTGGGTCATATCAATGATGCTCTCATTACGCCACATGGTTAGTTCTTTATGTTTTTGGCTATCGATGTGTTTAATATCCATTAATAATAGGTCAGTAACCTTCATTAACTCTTCAAAGCGACCGAAGAATGGTTCATCATAGGTAAACGGTTGGCCACACGTGTCAATCGTTGTATTAATGCCTTGTGCTTTTGCTTTTTGGAAGAGTTCAATAATAAAGTCAATCTGTAATAATGGTTCACCACCACTAATGGTAATACCACCCTTTTCTCCCCAAAACTCTCTATATTGTAATGCCATTTCTAATACGTCATCTGTTGTCATTTCATTTCCGCCACCCATATTCCATGTGTCTGGATTATGGCAAAATTCGCATCGCATGCGACAACCTTGCATAAAAACAATAAAACGAATACCAGGTCCGTCAACCGATCCGAAACTTTCAGTTGAGTGAACAAATCCTGTTAGTGCGTTAGTCATCGTCATAACTCCTTTTCTCTTTGCTTCTTTCCCATCAAAAAGAGAGATAAGGGGCTCTCTCCCTTTGATGGAAAACGGATGAATCATTGACTCATCCGCATCCGATTGGTCTTACATGCTTTCGTGCATTGTACGGTTAATAACGTCCAATTGTTGTTCACGTGTTAATTTAATAAAGTTAACAGCGTAACCTGATACACGAATGGTTAATTGTGGGTAGTTTTCTGGATGCTCCATAGCATCTAGTAAAGTATCACGGTTAAATACGTTAACGTTCAAGTGGTGACCACCTTTACGTGCGTAACCATCTAACATACTTGCTAAGTTTTCTTCTTGAATATCAGCCTCACGTCCTAATGCTTTTGGAACGATTGAGAATGTATTTGAGATACCATCTAATGAGTATTGGTAAGGGATTTTAGCAACTGATGATAAACTTGCTAGAGCACCATGTGTATCTCTACCGTGTAATGGGTTTGCTCCTGGCGCAAATGGGACACCCGCTTTACGGCCATCTGGTGTTGCTCCTGTACTCTTACCGTAAACAACATTTGATGTAATCGTTAAAATTGATGTTGTATGTTTTGCATCACGGTAAGTTTTGTGTTTCTTCACTTTACTCATGAAGTCTTTCAATAACCAAACACCAATATCATCAGCACGGTCATCATTATTACCATATTTTGGATAGTCGCCTTCTATTTCGAAATCTACAGCGATACCATCTTCATCACGAATAACCTTTACTTTAGCATGTTTAATAGCTGATAATGAATCAATCGCTACAGAGAAGCCAGCAATACCTGTTGCCATTGTACGAACGATATGTGTATCATGAAGCGCCATTTCTAGATCTTCATAGCTATATTTGTCATGCATATAATGAATAACATTCAATGTATTGAGGTACAATCCTGCAACCCATTCATTCATTAAGTCATATTTCTCCATTACTTCATCGTAGTCTAAGTATTCAGATGTAATTGGTTGGTATTTAGGACCAACTTGTTTCTTAGTTACTTCATCTACACCACCGTTAATCGCATATAGAAGTGTTTTCGCTAAGTTGGCACGAGCACCAAAGAATTGCATTTGTTTACCAATACGCATAGCTGACACACAACATGCAATACCGTAATCATCGCCCCACTCTAGACGCATCACATCATCATTTTCGTATTGGATTGAGCTTGTTTCAATCGAAATATGAGCACAGAATTTTTTGAATGCTTCAGGCAAATGTGTTGACCATAACACAGTCAAGTTTGGTTCTGGAGCTGTTCCCATATTTTTAAGTGTTTGCAAGAAACGGAAGCTACTCTTTGTCACTAATGTACGACCATCTTCACCCATACCACCAATTGACTCTGTTACCCATGTTGGGTCTCCTGAGAATAATTCGTTGTAATCAGGTGTACGTGCAAATTTAACCAAACGTAATTTCATAACAAAGTGGTCAACAATTTCTTGTGCTTCGATTTCAGTCAATGTACCATTCTCAAGATCACGTTGAATGTAGATGTCTAAGAATGTTGATACACGTCCTAGAGACATAGCCGCACCATTTTGTTGTTTTACAGCTGCTAGATAACCAAGGTATAACCATTGGAACGCTTCCTGTGCTGTTTCAGCAGGTCTTGAAATATCAAAACCATAAATATTTCCAAGTTCTTTTAATTGTTTCAATGCACGGTATTGCTCGCTCATTTCTTCACGTAGACGGATAATATCTTCTGACATTGTACCGTTTCCTACCACTGCATAATCTTTTAGTTTTTCTTGCATTAAGAAGTCAACACCATATAGTGCTACACGACGGTAGTCTCCGATAATACGGCCACGTCCATAAGCATCTGGCAAACCTGTAATAACTTTATTTGAACGTGCTGCACGCATTTCTGGTGTGTAAGCATCGAATACACCTTGATTATGTGTTTTTCTGTAGTCACGGAAAATTTTAGATACTTCCGCATCAATTTCATAACCGTAAGCTTCTGCTGATTGCTCACTCATACGAATACCACCAAATGGTTGTAATGATCGTTTAAATGGTTCGTCAGTTTGAACACCGACAACTTTTTCTTTGTCTTTGTTTAAGTAACCAGGACCATGAGATGTAATCGTTGATACAATTTTTGTATCCATGTCTAGAACGCCACCAGCATCGCGCTCTTGTTTTGTTAAATCCATAACTTGTGCCCATAGCGAGTTAGTAGCTTCTGTTGGACCCTCTAAGAAGTCAGCCCCATCTACGTAAGGTGTATAGTTTTGTTGAATAAAGTCACGAACATCAACTTCTTCTTTCCATGTTTTACCTTTAAAGCCTTGCCATTGTTCCATTTGTATTGCCCCCTATTTTAAATAGCTTATTGTGATTTATGTAACACACTTTATGCCACTATTATAACACGTTAAAATGATTGTGCAACACTTTTCAAGCTTTTTGTTTTATTTATTTAAAACGTGTGAAGAAACCCGATAAAACATTGATTTAACAGCGTTTTATCAAACGTCAAACATCGTATTTTATTCACCTTTTAGACAAATTTTTTAAAAAAAAGAAACAGCCTGTATTATACAACAGTCTGTTTCTGTACTAATTTGTGTTACTTTATCCTTCTAATTGTGAAAGGTCATGTATTTTTTTAATGGTAAAAATGTTGCCTTCATCTCGTTCTGCAAGAAGAGCACTACCATTAGTGTAGCGAGCAGTAAATGGAATAGACTTGCTATAGACTTCTTTATCTTGCCCTCTCGTTGTCCGAAGGGCGTATAAACTGTTAGCATCTGTTCCCGCATCGACGAAGATAATTCGGTGTGGGTTAGCCTTTAATTCTTTAATCAACATTAAGCCGCGTTTTGCTCTTCCTAAACGAGGGATTTCTCCAGTTCTAAAACGTTTAGCATTGCCACGTTGCGTCAAGATTAAGATTGGATACTTTTCATCGTCTAGATCAAAGACTGCACCACCGACAACATAATCATCTGCCTTTAGGTTAATGGCTTTAACACCACTTGTTCGTAAGCCCGTTGGTGATACTTCATCGAGTAAGTAACGCAAGCTAAAGCCGCCGTTTGTAATCAACAATACTTCATGAGACGTATTTGTTTCATCAACAAAGTAAATATTAGTGACACTATCAGTTTCTGTTTTTAGCTTAATCGCTGTTGTTTTCTTTCGTTTATAGCCTCTAAAGCTTTGATAATCTGATAACAGTGAACGTTTCATCATACCTTCTTTTGTCATGAAGACAACCGTTTGTTTATCTGTTAACGGTTCATCATGACGAATAACTTTAGCAGCGATAATTTCTTCATTACTTGAGAATGGGATACTTTGTGATAAGTGATGACCCATGTCTTTCCATTTTAATTCAGGTAATTCGTGAATTGGAAAATGCATGTAATCGCCCTTGCTAGTAAAAATTGCAATAGCATCTAAGGTTGATGCTTTTTCAATTAACAATGGTTGATCTCCTTCACGAAGCCCAACATCATCTCGTTCGCTGGCAGCGAAAGATCGTAAAGTTGTGCGTTTATAGTAACCTTCTTGAGTTAAGACAACAAAGACCTCTTCTTCTGGAATTAAAACTTCTGTTTCAATCTTAATTTCTTCAATTTCTTCTTCAACAACAGACAATCTTGGCGTTGCGTATTTTTTCTTCACATCATTTAGTTCATTTTTCATCACACGTAATAATGTTTGTTCATTTTTTAAAATACTATTATATGACGCAATTAATTCGCTTAAGTCTAACCGTTCATTTTGTAATGCAACAATATCTGTATTGGTTAAACGGTATAGCTGCAAGGATACAATCGCTTCTGCTTGAGCTTCTGAAAATTGATAAGCATTAATTAAGTTGTTTTTAGCATCACGCTTGTCGCTCGAGTTACGAATCAATTGAATCACTTCATCCAAAACGGAAATAACCTTAATCAAAGCATCCACAATATGCAAGCGTGTTTCTGCTTTTTTCAGATTATAGCGTGTACGTCTGCTAATAACTTCCTTTTGGTGTTTAATATAGGCGTTTAAACTATCGCTTAATCCAATTTGCTTTGGCATCAGTTCATCAATAGCAACCATATTGAAGTTGTAGTTTACTTGAAGATCAGTATTTTTGAAAAGGTAATTTAAAATCCCCTCTGCATTAACATCTTTCTTCAGTTCAACAACAATCTGTAAGCCTGTACGGTCAGTTTCGTCACGAACTTCAGCAATCCCTTCAATTTTACGATTGATACGGATTTCGTCCATTTTCTTCACTAACTGGGCTTTGTTAACTTCATAAGGAATTTCATTGATGACGATTTGTTGCTTACCGCCTCTAAGAGACTCTATTGTTGTCTTTGAACGTACAACAACTTTCCCTTTACCGGTCTTGTAAGCCGATTTTAAACCATCAATCCCTTGAATAATCGCTCCTGTTGGAAAGTCTGGTCCCTTAACAAAGGTCATAAGCTTATCCAAACTCGCATTGGGATGGTCAATTAAATAAGTTGTAGCGTCAATAATCTCACCCAAATTATGAGGTGGGATATCGGTCGCATAACCTGCTGAAATCCCAGTTGTCCCATTAACTAATAAATTGGGATAACGAGCTGGTAATACCAATGGCTCTTCATCCGTATCATCAAAGTTAAGCATAAAATCAACGGTCTCTTTATCAATATCACCTAATAATTCACTAGCAATTTTTGATAATCTTGCTTCCGTGTACCGCATAGCGGCAGCTGGATCACCGTCCATACTACCATTGTTACCGTGCATTTCAATTAAAGGTTCACGTATCTTCCAGTCTTGACTTAAGCGAACCATCGCCTCATAAACGCTGGAATCCCCATGAGGGTGATAGTTACCAATAACATTACCAACTGTTTTAGCTGATTTACGAAATTGCTTGTCGGCAGTATTGCCACTAACATACATGGCGTATAAGATACGACGCTGTACAGGTTTTAGACCATCGCGAATATCAGGAAGCGCGCGGTCTTGGATGATGTATTTAGAATAGCGACCGAAACGATCACTCATGACATCTTCCATCATTAGTTCTTTAATATCTTGTCTTTCTGCCAACCTTATTCACCACTTTCAATATCCAAGACAGTTTGGTCGATACCATCAAACGATGCATCGGCTTCTGTATGAGTTTTTTCATGACGGATTTGTTTCTTTACTTGTTGAGTTGCTTCTGAACGTTCGTCTTTTTCTGTTTCTTCTAGAATACTTTTATCATCTTCCAGTGTAAACTGGACATGACTTTCAATCCATTTACGCCGTGGTTCTACTTTATTACCCATTAAGGTCGTCACACGTCGCTCGACCTGAGCTTTGTCATCAATGACAACTCGAATAAGTGTACGAGTTTCTGGATTCATCGTTGTATCCCACAATTGGTCAGCGTTCATCTCACCGAGCCCTTTATAGCGTTGCAAAATATAACCTTTGCCAACTTTTTTAATTTTTTCGTCCAACTCTTTTTCTGTCCAAGCGTATTCAATAACTTCTTTTTTTCCACTACCTTTTGATACCTTATATAATGGTGGCTGTGCTAAGTAAACTTTACCGGCTTCTAGAAGTGGTTTCATGTAACGGTAGAAGAATGTTAATAGCAAGGTTTGAATATGAGCCCCATCGGTATCCGCATCGGTCATAATAATGACTTTATCGTAATTACTGTCTGCGACTTCAAAATCAGTTCCAACACCAGCACCCACAGTATGAATAATGGTACTGATTTCTTCGTTTTTCAAAATATCCTGCATGCTGGCACGCTCAGTATTAATAACCTTCCCTCTTAGCGGTAAGATAGCTTGGAATTTACGGTCACGTCCCTGTTTAGCAGATCCACCAGCAGAATCCCCTTCGACTAAGTACAATTCATTTTTCTTAGCATTTTTCCCTTGAGCAGGTGTTAGCTTGCCAGATAAAAGTAATTCGCCCTTTTTCTTTTTACCATTACGTGATAGTTCTCGCGCCTTACGAGCAGCGTCACGCGCTTCTCTCGCTTTTAATGATTTACGAATGAGCATTTGTCCAATTTCACCGTTCTCGATTAAGAAAAAACTTAACTTCTCATTAATTAAATTATCAACGATTGGGCGAGCTTGTGGTGTTCCTAGTTTTTCTTTTGTTTGTCCTTCAAACTGTAGAATCTCTTCTGGAACGCGCAAACTTAAGACAGCTGTCAGTCCTTCACGAACGTCGCTGCCTTCTAAATTTTTATCTTTTTCTTTTAACAAGGCAATTTTACGGGCGTATTCATTAAATGCTTTTGTCATTCCTGTCTTAGCACCAATCTCGTGGGTTCCACCATCTTTAGTCCGTACATTATTAACAAAAGATAAAATGGTTTCCGAATAGCCATCGTTATATTGGAAGGCAAACTCCACTTCAATACCTTCAATAATTCCTGAAAAACTTGTAATCTTAGTTAAGGTGTCTTTTTCTTCATTTAAGTAGGCAACAAATTCACTGATTCCTTCTTCGTAATAGAAAACCTCACTCTTATCATGACGTTCATCAGTTAAGGTAATCTTCAAGCCTTTTAAAAGGAAAGCAGATTCTCTCATCCGCTCTGCCAAAATATCATAAGATAGTTGAGCTGATCCGAAAATCTCACGGTCTGGTAAAAAATGAATAGATGAGCCACTTGAAGTAGCTGTTGTTTTTTCTTTTTTTAGTTTTCCGGCTGGTTTACCGCCATTTTCAAAATTTAAATGATAAATCATTTTATCGCGTGTCACGCTAACTTCTAAGAATTCAGAGAGGCCATTAACGACACTGGCACCTACACCGTGCAAGCCACCAGATGTTTTATAGCCACCTGCTTGGCCAAATTTACCACCTGCATGTAGGACGGTAAAAATAACTTGAATCGTTGGTATTCCCGATTGATGCATACCAGTTGGCATCCCACGTCCGTTATCCTTAACAGTGATGCTTTGATCAGCATGGATAGTAACAGCTATTTCATCTGCAAAACCAGATAGAGCCTCATCGACAGCATTGTCGACTATTTCATATACCATGTGATGCAAACCACGACTATCCGTAGATCCAATATACATCCCTGGCCTTTTCCGAACGGCATCCAGCCCTTCTAAAACCTGTATTGAATTATCATTATATTCGTTGCTTTTCATTCGTGTCATAGTTAAACCCCTTTATTACTTCTACGGAATTCGAACATCCATTCTATTATAATACTGTAAATGCACTAAATTGTAAAAGGAAAATCATATCATTATATCATTGAAAGGATTGTTTTAAAGGCATTTCGCAACTTTTTTTAGGAATCGGTTGCAAAAACTTAGTATCAATCAAAACAAAAAGATGGTAAACTAATAAGGTATTATTTTTATTCTTACTATAGGAGTGAATTAAGTGATTTCACTGATTACCATTATTGCAGCATACTTATTAGGATCTATCCCGTCTGGTGTTTGGATTGGAAAATTATTTTATCACAAAGATGTACGCGAATACGGCAGTGGAAATATGGGAACAACCAATACGTTCCGAGTGCTTGGAACAAAAGCAGGCATCATTGTGTTAATCATGGATATATTAAAGGGGTCTGTAGCAACCTTACTTCCTATTTGGTTTGGCTTATCCTTGCACCCTCTTTTAACAGGGGTCATTGCATCTGTGGGTCATACAATTCCAATTTTCGTCAATTTTAGAGGTGGTAAAGCTGTAGCAACGAGCGCTGGTATTATCCTCGCTTACAACCCTTTGTTTTTCACACTAGCTATTAGTAGTTTTTTAATTTATTTATTTGTATCAAGTATGGTAAGTTTCGCTAGTATGGCAGCTTGTTTAACAGCTGTTGTGATTTCCTTTTTCATGGGAGATATTTGGTTAATTATAGTGACCATTTCCTTAACGTCTTACATCATTTACCGACATCGTGCAAATATACAACGTATTAAAGATGGCACAGAATCATTAGTACCATTCGGACTACGCTACAACAAGCAAAAGGATTCTAAATAAAAGAAAGAGAGCGGTTGGGGCTAATTGCCCTTTCACCGCTCTCTTTTTATGCTAATTTTTCTTTAATCATGGTTAATAATAAAGGTGAACTGACTCTAATATATGTTCCCTTCATCCCCAGTGATTTGGATTCTAAAATGCTAGCTGATTCTAATTTTCTTAAAGCATTCACGATTACTGAACGTGTGATTTCCTTTTTAGCCGCTAGCTGAGACGCATTGATACGTGTTTCCAAACCATCAATGGTTTTAAAAATCTCCGTAATTGCTTCAGTCTCGCTAAAAGACAAAGACTGCAGCGCAATTGCTACTGACGTCTCTGCACGAGCAGCTTCATCGGTTCGAACATTAATTAAATGAAGCATCTCCATACCAATAACCGTTGCGCTATGTTCAGCTAGAATCAAATCGCCATTACCAAAGGGATCATTTAGCCGTGCAAAGATTAAACTACCCAATCGTTGCCCTGCTGCGAAAATAGGAACAATAGTCGTTAAGCCTGTCACGAAAATATCTCGTGTTTCAATTGGAAAAGCCGTCATACTCGATTCAATCCCAATATTAGCTGTCGTATATTTCAACTTGTTTAATTCCTTTGAGTAGTTGCTAGGAAACTTTTTATCAATCAGCATCTGCTTCACACGCTCGTTATTGATATTAATCGCTTCACTAAAGCCTAACAAAGTCCCCTCAACGTCAATTAAATAGGCATTAGCACCTAAAATATCTGCTAAATGTTCTGTCATCTCTAAGAAAGGCAAGTTGCTCTCTTCTTCGCTTACTGCTTTTGTTGTTACAAATCCGTCACCTTTTTGAAGTAAACGATTAATCGTTCGTAACCTTTCTAATAACTCTTCCATTTCTTACCTCACAGTATATAACGTCTTAAATCATCATCTTGAATAATATGGGATATTTTTTCATCCACATATTCAGCCGTTATGGTTATTTGTTGACCAGGCATATCTGGGGACTCGAATAGCAAATCCTCTAATAGTTTTTCTAAAATGGTATGCAAACGTCTTGCCCCAATATTATCTGTCTCATCGTTCATCTCAGCCGCATTAGCCGCAATCCGCTCAATGGATTCTTTTGTAAAGGTCACCACTACTTCTTCTGTTTCTAACAATGCCTTATATTGCTTTAAGAGTGCGTTGTTAGGTTCTGTTAAAATACGGACAAAATCTTCCTCAGTTAAATCATCTAACTCAACGCGGATTGGAAAACGGCCTTGCAACTCTGGAATTAAATCGCTCGGCTTAGATACGTGAAAAGCACCAGAAGCAATAAAGAGAATATGGTCGGTTTTAATATTACCATATTTCGTTGCAACTTGTGACCCTTCAACGATTGGTAGAATATCACGTTGAACACCTTCACGAGATACTTGTCCACCTTGGTCAGACTTTGATGTGATTTTATCAATTTCATCAATAAAAATAATCCCATTTTCTTCTGCAAGTTTTAAAGCTTCCATTGCAATATCATTTTTATCAATTAGTTTATCAGTTTCTTCATCTACACAGATAGTTATGGCGTCCTTCACTTTCATCGTGCGCTTTGTTTTGCGTTTAGGAGTCATCGATTCTAGTGCAGACTGCAGCATCATCATTTGCTCATTACCACCCATTGTACCGAGTGGGCTAGACGACTTTTCTTCTACTTGAATAGTCACTTCGCGGTTATCTAGTACACCTTTACGCAATTGCTCAACAATATCCGCTCTAGCCGATGAAATTTCAGCAGTCACTTCTTCTGCCTCTTCTTCACTAGCATTATCCATTGCTGGCAAGCCGAATTGTTGGAACATGTTTTGGAAACCATTGCTATCAGCTGGTTTCTTCTTTTTTATACCTGGTTTCAATGCCTTAGCTAGTCGTTGTAGGGCTTTTTCGTAGGCTTTACTATAAACATCACTTCGTTTTTCTTCTTCTACAAGAGCCATAGCATTTTCAACTAGGTCTCTAACCATTGATTCGACATCACGACCGACATAACCGACTTCGGTAAACTTAGTTGCCTCCACTTTTACAAAGGGTGCATGAACTAAATTCGCTAAGCGGCGAGCAATTTCTGTTTTACCAACACCTGTTGGTCCAATCATTAAAATATTTTTTGGTGTGACTTCTTGTTGCATTTCTTCATCCAACATCATACGGCGGTAACGATTACGAAGCGCTACTGCTACGGCTTTCTTGGCTTCATTTTGACCAATAATATAGCGGTCTAGTTCAGTTAATACTTGACGTGGTGTTAAATTCGTTTTCGTTTTCAACATTATTCTCTCCTCTTAGGCGAATTCATCAACAATAATATTATCGTTCGTATAAACACAGATTTCAGACGCAATTTGTAGGCTTTGCTGCACCATCTCTTTAGCAGTTAAATTCGTACTATTTCGTTTTAAAGCGCGTGCAGCTGCCAAAGCAAAATTGCCACCTGATCCGATTGTTAAAATCCCATCATCTGGTTCAATAACTTCGCCACTTCCTGATACTAAATACATTTCATCTTTATTCATCACAATCAACAAGGCTTCTAACTTTTGTAGGGCGCGGTCGCCTCTCCAAAACTTAGCAACTTCGATAGATGCACGAAGAAGATTGCCTTTGTGTTGCTTTAATTTCTCTTCAAACCGATCTTCAAGCGTAAAGGCATCAGCAACGCCTCCTGCAAAACCAACAATAACTTCATCATTATAAATACGACGAATTTTACGAGCAGAGCCTTTCATAATCACTTGCTCACCCATTGTGACTTGGCCATCACCAGCCATTGCAGATTTCCCATTATGTTGTACAGCACAGATTGTTGTCATTATGATTCTCCTCTATTCTTTCGTTTTGCGCGTGGATGGTAAGCACGATAATTCTGTTGCAAAACATCCTTGGTTACATGTGTATATATTTGTGTCGATGATAAGCTGGAATGACCGAGTAACTCTTGAACGGTCCGCATATCTGCCCCACCATTCAACATATCCGTTGCAAAGGTATGGCGCAGCATATGAGGATGCAAATGACCAGTCATGCCAGTTTTTTTCATAATTGTATTTAAAATATGTTCAATGCCTGTTGATGTAAGCGGATCACCTAAACGGTTAATAAAAAGCGTATCATGTTGCTTATTAAATTTCGCCATGAGTGGCTGACGTCCCTTTTCAAGGTAATCTTCCAAAGCAGTTAGGGCAAATTGTCCAAACGGCACGTAACGCTCTTTGTTCCCTTTACCGACTACTAAAACGACGCCTAGTGTAAAATCAATATCACTGATTTGAATTGTTCGGCACTCGCTCACACGAATCCCAGTCGCATAGAGCAGTTCTAAAATCGCCACATTTCGGTAATCTAGCGCTTCTGTTCCTTTTGCTGTCTCAAATAATTTTTCTAATTCTTCATCATATAAATATTTAGGAAGCCGTAAAGACCTATTTTTAAAACTAATGGTCGAAACAGGATTTTCGTCGACATGCTTTTCACGTAATAAATAGCCATAAAAACCTCTTAAACTCGATAGGATACGTGATATGGTGTTCCTACTCAACGCTTCTTCATCTAGAAAACTCAAAAAGGTCCGCAAGTCAAACAAACGGACATCGAGAAACGAGGCTGTGCCACTTTCTGCTAAAAAACTTTCAAATTTCTTCAAATCTTGTAAATAGGCTTTTACTGTTTCATCAGAATAGCGACGTTCAATCGCTAAATAATGAATAAACCCTTCTATTAAATAATTGTTTGATTTCAAAAAAATCCCTCCAGCAACTTACGTTAAAAATATCATAAGGCTGGAGAGATTTCAATTGTTCAGTTTTAAGTTTAAAAGATTATTAACTCTTCAGCCTTATTTTTGCAGGCTTTCTTCGTAGTCACAGTGGCTACATTTGACTTGCATGCCGCCTCTAACTTTTTTCTCAACTAAATAATGCTCGCATTTCGGACAATCTCTACCGACTGGCTTATCCCATGAGACAAATTCACATTCTGGGTAACGATCGCAACCATAAAAAATACGTTTTTTCTTAGATTTACGTTCAATAACGTCGCCTTCTTTACACAATGGACACGTCACATTGATTTTCTTCACGATGGCTTTCGTATTTCGGCAATCAGGGAAATTACTACATGCATAGAATTTACCAAACTTACCTAGTTTGATGACCATTGGATGACCACACAACTCACAATCAAACCCTGCTGGTTCATCTTTAATTTCGATTTTTTCCATTTCAGCTTCAGCTTTTGTAACATCTTCTTTAAAAGGCTTAAAGAATTGGTCAATAACAGTTACCCATTCGATTTTACCTTCTTCAACGCTGTCTAAATCTTTCTCCATTTCTGCCGTAAAGGAAACGTTAACGATATCAGGGAAAAACTCATTAACGACTTGGTGAACAATCGTTCCAAGCTCTGTTGGCTCAAAACGTTTAGCGTTCAATTTCACGTAATAGCGTCTTTGGATGGTTTCAATAGTCGGTGAGTAGGTTGATGGACGACCCACACCATTTTCTTCAAGCGCGCGAATTAATGTTGCTTCTGAATAACGGGCAGGTGGTTGTGTAAAGTGTTGGTTTGGAATAATGTCTTTCGAAAAGACTTTATCGCCTACTTCAAGATCTGGAAGCATATTATCCTTTTTCTTGCTATCAACATAAACTTTACGGAAACCTGGGAATTTCTCTTTCGATCCATTCGCACGGAAAATAATGTCACCATTTGTTAAATCAACACGCATCGTATCAAAAATCGCTGCAGTCATTTGACTCGCTACAAAACGTGACCAAATTAATTGATACAGTTTGAACTGATCCTTCGTCAAATACTGCTCGATATCTTCTGGTTTACGAAGGGCACTTGACGGTCTAATTGCCTCATGAGCATCTTGTGCTGAGCTTGACGTTTTATCTTTACGCGGATTGTTTCGTGCATACTCACTGCCGTATTCTTTCACAATAAAATCATGAGCTTCACTTACAGCGCTGTCTGCAATACGGGTTGAATCGGTACGCATATAAGTGATTAAACCAACCGATCCTTCCTTACCGATTGAAATCCCTTCATAAAGCTGTTGCGCAACCATCATTGTTTTACGCGTTCTAAAGTTTAATTTATTACCCGCTTCTTGTTGCAAGCTTGATGTTGTAAACGGTGCGGTTGGGTTTCTCTTTTGTTCTTTCTTAACGACATCGCTGACTAAGAACTCATTACCTTTTAAATCTGCAAGAATTGCTTTTGCTTCTTCTTCATTGTTTAAAACGAGCTTCTTATTTGCCTTACCATAAAAGGCCGCTTCAAAGATCTTACGATCCTTTTGGAAGGTACCATCTAAAGTCCATGACTCTACTGGTTTAAAGGCATTAATTTCGTCTTCTCTATCAATAATTAACTTCAAAGCAACCGACTGAACACGTCCCGCACTCAATCCTTTTTTCACTTTCTTCCATAATAAAGGCGAGATAGAATAACCAACTAGTCGGTCAAGAACACGTCTCGCTTGTTGGGCATCTACTAAGTCCATGTCAATGGGGCGTGGGTTTTTAATCGCTTCTTTTACAGATGTTTTTGTTATTTCATTATAAATAACACGGATATTATCGGATGGGTCTAGTCCTAGTAAATATGACAAATGCCAAGCAATTGCCTCTCCCTCTCTATCCGGGTCAGACGCGAGAAATATTTTTTCAGCGTTTTTTGCATATTTCTTTAATTCTTTAATAATGGGTCCTTTTCCTCGTATGGAAATGTAATCGGGTTTATAGTCATTATCATAGTCAATTGCCATACGACTTTTCGGCAAATCACGGAGGTGTCCCTTACTTGCGACAACCTTATAATTACGTCCAAGATATTTTTCAATTGTTTTTGCTTTGGTTGGGGATTCAACAATCACCAAGTATTTATATGCCAAAGGAAAACCCCTTTCTCTCTTTTTATTCGATTGCAATGGATCGAACTAAAATCGTAAATCATCTTATGCTACTATACATCACTTTGTCAAATTTATTTTATTTTTATTTATCAAAAAAAACTTATAATTGCCACAAATGTGTCATTTCTTCGAGAATATCATCGGCAGTCATCACTAGTTTGGCTCCTGAACGAATCAAGTGATTGGTGCCACTACTGGCTGCTGTTAAAATACTGCCAGGCACTGCAAACACTTCTCTATTTTCCTGTAAGGCTAAATTTGCCGTTATCAAACTTCCAGAGCGTTCTTTTGCTTCTACCACAAGCGTACCTTGACACAATCCGGCTATGATGCGATTCCTCATTGGGAAATGAGAACGGTGTGGCTTTTTACCGAGTGGGTATTCACTAATCACCAATTGCTTGTCTAGCATGTGTTGTTGTAAATGTTGATTCTGAGAAGGGTAGTAAACATCCAACCCCGTTCCGATAACCGCGATTGTGTCACCTTTCAAACGAATCGTTTGTTGATGAGCATATTGGTCAATTCCAGCAGCTAATCCACTAACAATCGTCACATTTTTTGAAACTAAGGCTGGTAATAGAACAGCCAAAACCTGTTCACCATAAGCAGATGCTCTTCGACTACCTACGATAGCCAATCGTCTACGCTTTGTCAATTTCCAGTCTCCTTTGTAAAAAAGAACAACCGGTGGTGAATGAATTTCTTTCAAGGATGGTGGGTAATCCTCATCAATAATAGTAGAAAATTGAATGTTTGCTGACTGATAATCTTTTAGAACTTTTTCATATGCAGTGTCACACTTTCCCCCTACAATTCGACTATCCATTACTTGCAATAAATAATGTCGTTCGCCTTCGTCAGTCGTGTTAGCGATTACATTCATTTCTTTAGCAGATAACTCGCCCATAATAGCCAATTGGATAAGCAAGTCTCTTAGGTCAGATTTTAGCATAAAAAAGCCTCCTTATATATGTCTCTATATATAAATAGAACAAAAAGAGGCTTTTGCGTTTTTTTATTTCATTTTTTGTGTCATTGATTTGATTGGTTCAAAACTTCTACGATGAATTGGCGTTACACCATATTGGTCTAACCCTTCTAAATGAGTCTTTGTCCCATAACCAGCATTCTTCTCAAAACCATAATGTGGATAGACTTTAGCATAGTCCTTCATCAGACTATCGCGATAAACTTTTGCTACAATACTAGCAGCAGCAATCGAATAAGACTTGGTGTCCCCTTTAATGAGTGACTCTTGCTTAAATGGCAGATCTAACGTCATCGCATCGATTAATAAAGCATCTGGTTGAATACCCAACGCTCCCACCGCTTGTTTCATGGCTAGTTTGGTTGCTTGATAAATATTTAACTCATCGATTTGTTGGTTGTCAACGACACCTATTCCGACTTTAGCACATTCCCATATTTCTTTCGACAATAGGTTTCGATTACTTTCCGATAGTTTTTTTGAATCATTAATCGGTAGCGCAGGCATATCAGATGGTAAAATAACTGCCGCCGCAACAATTGGACCTGCTAGAGGGCCACGTCCCACTTCATCAATGCCCGCAATAATATGATAGCCTTCTGTCATTAATTGTCTTTCGTATGTCAACATTTTCTCGCGATGAGTAAGTAATTGCTGACCCTTTTCATAGCGACTATGCCATTGCTTTAAAGCAGTCTGAATACCTTTTCGTTCATCTTTGGCAATAGCCAATAGACGTTCATCACTAGGATCTGTTATCTGTAACAACTGTTCTTTGAGCGCTTGTATAGTTGGTCGCTTCTCCATTAGTCTAACTCCACTTCAACAGTCGGGTCTTGAGGAACCGGGTCAAGTGTATATGTCCCTAATTTCCCATCACGAATATCAAAAATCAACTTTTCGCTGGCACGATCATAGTCGTCACCAAAGTTTAATTTCTTTGTTAAGGCCATTAAAAAGTCTGGCAATTCCTCATCAGTAACATCTTCGTTCAAATGGTAGTAGGATTGGATACGACCAGGGTACTCTGTCTTAAAGAATTTTAAAGCGTACATAGCAATGTCATCTTTATGGAAGAGCGCATCTTTAATCGCACCGGTTAGTGCTAAGTGAACACCCGTTTGAGGGTCTTCAAACTTATGCCATAGGATACCAGGTGTATCTAATAATTCAAATTCATTTCCAATTTTCAACCATTGTTGGTGTTTGGTTACACCTGGTTTATTGGATGCTTTGGCACGATTTTTCTTAATCATTTGATTAATAAAAGTCGACTTACCTACGTTAGGAATACCGAGTACCATTAAACGTGTCGCACGGGGTTTCATTCCTTTTGATACCCAGACTTTGTGTTTTTCTGCCATCATTTCTTGAAGAACTTTTTTAACATATTTAATATCATTTTGATTAAATACGTTAACAGCGATGGCTTTTTGATTTTCATTCTTTTTATTATAATATTGTAACCATTTTTCTGTTTTACTTTGGTCAGCTAAATCTAATTTATTCAAAATAATTAAACGTGGTTTGTGACCGACAATCTCATCTATCAATGGATTCGAACTAGACTCTGGGATTCTTGCATCAACAAGTTCAATAACAATATCCACCATATTTCTATTCTCAATTGCTTCACGCTTGGCTTTCGCCATATGTCCTGGAAACCATTGAATAACCATATTTATACACTTCCTTATTTCATTGTCTCACAGCTTTTTACGCTATCAAATGCCTTACTATCATAACATAGTTGGCTTTAGAAAAAAATTATTCTTTTTTCTTTTAAAAAAAGAAGTTGAGATACTGTAATCTCAACTTCTCTTGTTAGAGGTGATGCTCTATTCATTTTTTTCAAGAAAGCCAGCCCGATTTAATGGCCAAATTCTTAAACTGGTTGTTCCTTCAATCAGCTCTTCTGAAACAAATCCAAATACGCGACTGTCTTTGCTACGTGATCGATTGTCTCCCATAACGAAATACATGCCTTCTGGTACTTGATAGCTATCACTCTCAGGTATATCCATCAAGGTAAAGTCCGGCGTTAACGTACTATCTTCTTTTTCAGCTTGCAAGCTTTCTAAGTAGTGTTCTTCTACTGCTTCGCCATTCACATACAACAAATCGTCAAGATAGACGATCTCATCTCCTGGCATACCAATAATCCGTTTGACATATTCTTCGTTCTCTTTAGCCCCTTCTGGATCAGGAGCAGGAAAAACAACGACATCAAAACGGTCAATTGAGCCCAAACGATTTAAAATCAAACGGTCGCCGTCTTGCAAAGTCGGATACATAGACGGTCCCACAACTTGTAATGGGAAAAACAAATACGCTCGTATCAATAAAAACAAGATATAAGCAATCGCAACCGAAAATAAGATGTTTAGGACTTCTTTGAAAAAACTACCAGTCGACTTAGAAGCTGCCGATTTTTTATTTTTCCATTGTTTTTCTGTTTGTTTATTCATCATCATGGCTCCTTTTCGTTCGACGGTTTAAAAAGAATACTACGGAAGAATGGCTATTTTATCAAAAGGATAAATAACCAATCTTGCTTTCCCTTCAATCGACACTTTCGGAACAAAACCAAACATTCGGCTGTCTTTGCTACGTGATCGATTGTCACCCAAAACATAGTAATTCCCTTCAGGGATAACCTCTAAACCTGTTAACGATTCCAGTGTAAAGTCCGCAGTATCGACTTGATTCTCTTCATTTTCTAGGTCGAGAAATGGCTCATCAATTGGCTCATCATTAATATAGAGTTGATCGTCTTCATAACGAAGACGTTCACCAGGTAAGCCAACAATACGCTTAATAAAGGCTTCGCCTTGACTATCATGGAACAAAATAATATCGAATCGCTCCAATGTCGTAAAGGGCTCATAAACAATATGCGTATTATGTTCCAAAGTAGGTGACATAGAACTGCCTTCCACCTTAACCGGAATGAAAACAAAATAGCGTATAAAAACGGCAACAGCTAACGAAAGTAATAACAATCGCAAGAAGTCAGTTATTTTTTTTGTTTTTGAACGCTCTATTTCCATCTATTCACTCATATCCCTTAACACGTCAATCGCTTTTTTAACTTGCGTATCATTTTCAGCAATGACTTCTCTTAATTTTTCAATCAATTTTCCGCCTGTTTCTTCTGTTAATTCACCCGTTACTTCTAAGTCAACACTCATTTGGAAATCCTTAATCGCAACGAATGTTTCTTCATCAAAGTAACCATCAGCAGTAACTTCAAAGCCAACAGCCGCTAACATTTTTTCAAGATTTAAAACAGCACTTGATACTTCACCAATTTCATATGTTTGCGTAAAGTCAATCAAGGTTAAAAAGGCAAAATCGGGTAATTCTACTTCAAAGTCAGGTTGAATCCCTTCATCATGAATCCAATTGCCATTTGGGGTTAACCATTTCGCAACGGTTAATTTTAATTCATTGTCTTGACTTAATGGGTAAATGGATTGAACGGTCCCTTTACCAAATGACGTGACACCCACTAATGGAATACCCGCTGCTTCTTGTAAAACACCGGCTAAAATTTCAGACGCACTAGCGCTGCCTTCATCAATCAGCATGACGGATGGCTCTGTAATTTGGAAATCACCGTACTCTTTATCGCTTGCTAACACTTTTTGTGGTTCAATGCCACGTTCTTCCGTTTGAACGAGAACGGCTCCGTCTTCAACGAACATATTTCCAATTTTAATAGCTTGATCTAACAAGCCACCTGGATTTTGTCTGAAATCAAAAATAAATTTTTCAACCCCTTGATTTCTCAACTCAGTAACAGCTGAAACCATTTCATCATAGGTTGGACGAGAAAAGCTAAAGACACTGACGATGCCAATAGTTGGATCATCTTCAAGTTGTTCATAGGCGACTGTTTCAATTGGAATAGTGTCACGGACAATATCGACTGTAAAGGTTTGGCTTCCCCTTTGAATTTCTAATGTGACAGCTGTTCCCTTTTCACCACGAATCAGGTTGACCGCTTCAGTGGTTGTCATCCCTGCTAGGGAGGTGCCATCTGCACTTAAAACAATATCATTGGGTAACAAGCCTGCTGCCTCAGCAGGTGCTCCTTTAATCGGTGAAACAATAACAATTTGATCATTTAAGCTAGTAATTTCAGCTCCAATCCCTTCGAAGGATGCAGAGATACTCTCATCCAGAGTATCACTTTCATCTACATCTAGAAATTGACTGTAAGGATCACCGACTGCATCAACCATTCCCTTTAGGGCACCATTTAAGAGCGTTTCGCTGTCGACTTCATTAATATGGTATTGAGAAATCAGTTCATAAACAGCTTGTAGATTATCAGAACCTGGTATCGCATTAATGCTTGAGTTTTGACTGCCAGTCAGTCCGCTTAAAGGATGACTATCGGTCTCTTTATCTCCAACAAAAAACCAAGTTGTTACAACTGCTATAACAGCAACAAGAATCAGTGATATAAAATAAACAGGGAGTTTTACCCCTATTCGTTTCTTTTTATTTCTTGGTTGTACTTTTCTTTTTTCCTTTTCTTCATTCATCTAACAAGGGTCACCTCCAGCTGGTCTTCGAATCGCTTATTTTAAGACACTTTCAAGCGCAACTAACATCATATCGTTGAATGTTGTTTCTCTTTCTTCTGATGTTGTTTCTTCACCTGTTAAAATGTGATCACTAATTGTTAAGATCGCTAATGTGTTAACGTGGTGTTGTGCACCTAACATGTATAAGCCTGCTGCTTCCATTTCAACTGCTAAAACACCGTAGTCAGCTAATTTCTTTTTATCTAATTCTGCGTTGTAGAAACGGTCAGATGATAGAACATTTCCAACATGAACGTTAAGATTTTTTTCTTTAGCAACTTGGTACGCATCGTGAAGCAAGTTAAAGTTTGCAATTGGCGCAAAGCTTACTTGATTATGGAAAATATTTTGAATAACGCTAGAATCTGTTGTTGCACCTTGAGCTAAGACGATATCACGAACATGAACATCTTCTTGAATAGAACCAGCAGAACCTACACGAATTAAGTTTTTCACACCATATTCTGTAATTAATTCGTTGGCATAAATCATAATAGACGGTAATCCCATACCAGTTCCTTGAACAGACACGCGTTTCCCTTTGTATGTTCCTGTGTAACCAAACATATTACGGACAGAGTTGTATTGAACAACATCTTCTAAATATGTTTCTGCAATGTATTTTGCACGTAATGGATCTCCTGGTAATAAAACTGTTTCTGCAATTTCTCCTACTTTAGCTGAAATATGTACACTCATGATTAAAATTCCTCACTTTTCATTGTTGTTTTATTGGCTTGCTCTTTTCTTTCGATATACTCTTGGTACATTTCATCAAATGTATCCATAAATTCTGTGTATTCACCGCTCAATTCCAAATAATCGGCTAAGTCAGCATAATTGGAATGTGATCGTGGAAATCCGCTATCTGCTTCTAACAGGTTAGCAAAAGCTGTTAAAGCATCCTTTTTATAGGGATCTCTATAAGTCATTGCAAATTGAAAAAATTGTTGATCCAAATTATCCACCTCTTTTATCCTTGTCTCTTCATTGCAAAGACCTTTTCCCTATTGTAGCAAATTTTGCTTAGAGATAGTGAGTTGAATTGTATATTCTTTATTATCTTTGTCGATTTGAAGAACTTTTATTTGATCAACTTGCTCCGAAACGAGTTGATCTAATCGAACAATCAAATATTGGTCATCAGGATTCACATCTAATGGTAAATCTGATTGAAATTGATTGGCCATAATTGCCATCGTTTGCTTGATCGGTAAAGATAAGTTACCTAGCTGTATACTGTTCACCTTCAATTGTAGATTACCATCTTCCATTGGAAAGGGCTCTGCTTCAACAACATAGTCGACTGGAAAACCCAGCACACTTAATTGACCGGTCATGCTAATCATTTCAGCGACACTTACCGATGAGATACTCTCATTTTGACTAGCGATTAATGCCTGTGATAGCAATGTTTCTATATCTGTATTACCCAAAATGACCGTTGCCTGCAATTGGTCAGAAGTCGGCGATACTGGACCCGTTTGTTCAACTGATTGATCGGTTGTTGTTTTAGAATTGGAAAACAAACTGACTGATAAACTGATGATCAGCAGTAGATTTAGTGTTACTAAAATCAAAAATGCCCATTTCCATCCATTTTGTCTATCTTTTTGACCTTTTTCCACTTGAATCCTCCTTTACATATTTTTAATAGTCACGAAGCCTTATATTTCATAATTTTACCACTTTTTATGCTATACTGTCATTAGATTAACTTGTAATTGTTCGACTTAAGGGAGGGTTACTATGACAACAGACATTCAAATGAAAAAATCAAAAGAGATACTAATGGAAGTTCTAAATGCCGTGACACATGGGATTGGAACGCTTCTAAGTATCGCAGCACTTGTCTTCTTAATTATGAAAGGACTCGACGCACAAAATACGGTTCATTTTTCAGCTTATCTGATTTATGGTATTTCAATGATTTTACTTTTTCTTTCATCTACCTTATACCATAGCTTTAGTTTCACAAGTTACTACAAGGTATTCCGTTATATTGACCATGCAGCTATCTATTTGCTGATTGCTGGGAGCTATACACCCTTTGCTTTAATCGCTTTAAAAGGAACGGCTTCAACATTTTTATTTGCAACGATTTGGTCAATTGCAATTGTCGGTGTCATCTTAAAAATCTTCTTTGTTGGGAAATTTAATGGGATTTCAACCATTTTGTATTTAGTCATGGGATGGTTAGCTATTTTCCTTATCGGTCCTATTTACCAACATTTAGGTACCAACGGCTTGATTTTATTAATATTAGGTGGTTTAAGCTATAGCTTAGGAACCATTTTCTATGCTAATAAAAAATATGGTATCATGCATGTCATTTGGCATTTGTTTGTATTAGCGGGCGCTGCCTTCCATTACTTCTGTATTTTACTTTATGTATAAAAGAAAAACGGTTTGGGAAAAATCCCAAACCGTTTTTTATTTGTAAGCGATAAATAGCTAGGTACCTGTGATTCCTGACGTTCTCCGGTTAAACTTAAGATATATTAAGTAATCAGGAGGTTTTTAATTTGGAAAAAAATAAACAGTCTATCGTACCTGTAATCTTGCAGAATGATCAAAATAATCGTCGAACCGTTGAAAAGTCCTTGCCACAGAAGTTAGTAGCACATTTAAAAAGCAGTCAGACCGAGCTACTTATATATGAGGGGATTAAACAATCGACATTGAAAATTCTCCTCACGGAGATGTCAATTAATGAAGCTCATTGATTTTACTCAAGTAGAAAATATCTTCATTGTCTGCGGAAAAACAGATATGCGTCGCCAAATTGATGGATTAGCTGCAACGATTACTGAAGAATATGATAGAACATGATACACTTACGCAAATAAAATGTAGAGATGTTCTTCTTAGTCTAGAATTACCCGTATATGTTAATGAATTAGAATACGAGCTCAACTACTATAATACAGAAAATAAGTAACCAAAATTATATTTATAACCAGTCTAATGATATGATGTTTAATATTTATTTTTCCATTCATATGGTATCCATTTGAGATCATTACTAGTTGATTAATTACTAATCCAATTAACAAAATTAATGTGCTTTCAAAAAATGCAGAGATAAATATCAATAAACCTGATAGTTCAATAAAAACAACATTTTTATTTGGAATTCTCTTTAATGATAGTATCCCTAAAATTATATTGAAGATTGCGTAACCATAAATAAAAAACATTGTTATTCCTCCCAGTAAACTATTTTTAATATATTTAGTTTATCTTAATTAGGTACATAAGTTGGAATTTGTTAAATATTTTCACTTAAAAATACACTACTATAGATTCTGAGATGTTTCTTGTAACTGCTAAACTAAAGTAGACCATTTTCGCCAGACAATAATGGGCCACTTTTCTAAAATTGAATCTACTTTATTGTATGATAAGACAGTATTTCTTATTTTTATGATTAGTAGGTGGAAAAGGTGGATAAATGGCATATGTATATGAAAATCAAACAACTACGTGAGTTGAAATACTCAGAAAGGAAGATCGCTACCTTTTATTTGCGTATATATTTTAAGAATTCATGGTCGTGCTTATTTTTTTCATCGCGAATGCCTGGTATTTTTTCAACTAACTGCCAATCTTCCCAGTTTACTTGTGGGAAAAAGGTATCGCCGTCAAAATCACCAGCAATCTTAGTTTGCCATAAGACATCTACAACTGGCATAAACTGCTTGAAAATCTCGCTCCCACCAATCACATAAATATCTTCACTATTACCAATAATATCATCAAGATGATGAACAACTGTCACACCATCCGCTTGATAATCCAATTGTCTTGTCATAATTAAGTTTTGACGATTAGGTAATGGTCGGTTTCCCATACTCTCAAAAGTTTTTCTCCCCATAAGAACCGTATGGCCCGTTGTGGTTTCTTTGAAAAACTTCATATCATTTGGTAATTTCCAAGGTAATCCGCCATCTTTCCCAATAGCGCCCTTTTCATCTTCAGCCCATACAAAAATAATCATTCAGTGATTCCTCCTAAACAGCAATCGGTGCTTTAATACGGGGGTGGCTCTTGTAACCTTTGACGATAATATCATCTTTTTCCATATCAAAAATTGATTTCTCTGGATGTTTGATAACTAATTCTGGCAAGTCATGCGGATCACGAGACAATTGCTCATTAATTTGGTCCATATGATTTAAATATAAGTGAGCATCTCCAAAGGTATGGACAAAGTCGCCGACTTCTAAGCCTGTTTCATTAGCAATCAAATGCGTTAGTAAAGCATAACTCGCAATATTAAAAGGTACGCCGAGAAAGACATCTGCACTTCTTTGGTAGAGTTGGCAACTAAGTTTGCCATCTGCTACATAAAACTGGAATAAAGAATGACACGGCGGTAATGCCATATTTGGAATATCTTCTGGATTCCATGCGGATACCATTAGCCGTCTCGAATCAGGATTATGTTTAATCATTTCAATGACATCTTTAATTTGGTCAATAGTTTCACCTTGACTCGTTTTCCAATGACGCCACTGTGAGCCATAGATTTGTCCGAGTTCGCCGTGTTTACTGGCGAAGTCATCATCTTCTAGAATACGATTTTGAAATTGGGTTAGCTCTATTTGGTAAAGCTCATTAAACGCCTCATCTTCCAAGGAGCGACGACCAAAATCGGTCATATCTGGTCCTGTATAATCAGCTGACTTAATATAACGTTCAAAAGCCCACTCATCCCAAATATGGTTATTATTTTCTAACAAATAACGAATATTTGTATCACCTTTTAAAAACCACAGTAATTCGCTTTTAATTAATCCAAATGCTGTTTTTTTAGTTGTTAATAAAGGAAATCCTTTTTGAAGGTCGAAACGCATTTGATAGCCGAAAATACTCTTCGTTCCTGTTCCAGTACGATCTGTTTTTACAACACCTTCGTCTAGAATTTTTTGAGCAAGTTCTAAGTATTGCTTGGTCATCCTTTTTTCACCTCAACCTTTTATTCATTTATAAACTGACTAAGATACTCGTAACGTTCCCACTTGTCAGATACAGCAGCTTCAGCTAAATCAAGCTGCTCTTGCAGTTCTGCTAGTTTGGAATAATCACTTGCATTGACTGCCATCTGCTCTTTTAACTCATCGACAGTTTCTTCTGCTAGCATAATATCTTCTTCAATCGTCTTCCATTCCATTTGCTCCGAATAGGTCAGTTTGACTTTTTCGTTTTTCTTTTCTGCTGTTGGAATAGCCTCTTTTATAGCTGTTTTTTTCTCAGTTGCTTCACTGGCTTTATCTTTTAAGCCACTCTCTATATAGTCTGTCATGTCACCATAGAAAAGAGCTGGACCAGTTGGGTGGTCAATAACCAACAATTTATGCGCAACTTTATCCAAGAAATAACGATCATGAGAAACAACCAATACAGCGCCTTGGAAAGTGGTTAAATAATCTTCTAAAACGGTCAATGTTTCAATATCCAAATCATTAGTTGGCTCATCAAACAGCAAAACATTCGGTTGATTCATCAAAATTTTCAATAAATACAACCGTCTTCTCTCACCGCCTGACAAGGTGCGGATCAAGCTACCGTGCATCTCACGTGGAAACAAAAATGTTTCTAGCAACTCGGTAATGCTGACAACAACGCCGTCTTTTTTCTTAGCTTCCTCTGCAATTTCTTGCAAATAGTTAATCACACGTTTATCTTCTGGGAATGGTTCCATAATTTGGCGGTAGTAACCAATGCGAACCGTTTCACCAACAACTAGTTTACCTGAAACTGCCTCTAAATCCCCGGCTAGCATCCGTAAAAAGGTCGTTTTACCTGAGCCGTTTTCACCAACAATCCCAATGCGGTCGGTCGATTGGAAAATATGACTAAAATCATTCAAGATGGTTTTTCCACCGATTTCTAACGTCACATCTTCTAAATTAAAGACACGCTTACCTAAGCGAGAACTTTCTAAGCCAATTTCAATTTGCTGGTCATCTTTTACTTGTTGCTTAACACCCTGAGATAAATCTTCGAAGCGGTGAATACGCGCTTGCTGCTTAGTTGTACGAGCCTTCGCTCCTTTACGCATCCAAGCCAGTTCACTCTTATACAATTTTACTTGCTTATCATCCATTTTCTGTTGGATAGCTTCGCGCTCAGCTTTTTGCTCCAAGTATGACGCGTAATTACCCTTGTAACTCTCAATCTGACCATGCTTCAATTCCAGCATATGGTTCGTTACTCGCTCAAGGAAGTAACGATCATGGGTAATCAGTAACAATGACCCCTTATACTGAGCCAAATATTTCTCTAACCAAATAATCGCATCCACGTCTAAGTGGTTAGTCGGTTCATCTAAAAGTAATAAATCTGGCGATTGGATTAACACTTGTGCCAACCCAACACGCTTGCGCTGACCACCAGATAATTCACCGATTTTTTTATCTAATTCAGTAATGCCTAATTTATTTAAAATCGTTTTAAATTGAACTTCTGCTTGCCACGCATCTTTCGTATTCATTTCTTGTTCTGCCTTAGCATAGGCTTGCTGGTAGCGATCATTCATACTGTCTAATGAAAGAAGTGAAACGGCACGCTCATAGTCGCGAACAACGCGAGCGAGCGGCGAGTCACCCTCAAATACCGCTTCAAAAATGGTATGATTATCATCCATTTCAGGTTCTTGAGACAAATAACCAACACGAAAATCAGTCGGTTTTTCAATACTACCTGAATCAGGTTCTTCTTTGCCCGCTAAAATTTCCATTAGCGAACTTTTACCACTCCCGTTCGGACCAATTAATCCCACATATTCGCCTTCACGAATGGTAAACGATACCCGATCAAATAGTTGTTTAATTCCATATGTTTTTGACAATTCAATTGCTTTTAAATCTTTCATTTTCCTATAACCTCAGTTCACATTAACATTCTTTGCCATTATAGCACACTCTATAGTGAACAGATTTTTAAAATAGACCGGTTACTGTACCATCTTCTAAAACATCCATGTTTAAAGCTGCTGGTTGTTTCGGTAAACCAGGCATCGTTAAAATGTCACCTGTTAAGGCAACTAAGAAACCTGCACCAATTTTTGGTACAAATTCGCGAATCGTAATCGTAAACCCTTCTGGACGAGCAAGCTTAGATGGATCATCTGATAAAGAATATTGCGTTTTTGCCATACAAACCGGTAAATGTTCCCAGCCATTACGATTAAATTGCTTGATTTGTGTTTCAGCTTTTTTACTATACTGAACATCAGAACCACCGTAAATGGTTTTTACGACGCGAGAAATTTTCTCTTTAATCGTTGTTTCATCAGCCACATATAAGGGACTAAAATATGTTTCTTGGTCGCATGCACGGACAACAGCTTCAGCCAAAGCGATTCCGCCATCTGGGCCATTTTCCCAAACAGACGATAGCACGCACTCAACACCCATTTGTTGGCAAGCTTCTTGAAGGGCATCAATTTCTTCTTGAGTATCATGAACAAATTGATTGATTCCAACAACAACTGGAATACCATAAGACTGCATATTTTCAATATGTTTTTGAAGGTTAACGAAGCCGGCCTTAACTGCTGCAACATCTTCTGTATCCTTCAATTTATCTTTAGGAACACCACCGTGCATTTTCAATGAGCGAATCGTCGCAACAATGACAACTGCATCTGGGTGCTTACCTAAAACTGGTACTTTAATATCTAAAAACTTCTCAGCTCCTAAATCAGCACCAAAACCCGCTTCAGTTACAACGTAATCCGCTAATTTCAGGGCTGATTGAGTCGCAATGACACTGTTACAGCCATGAGCAATATTTGCAAACGGTCCTCCATGAACGAAAGCTGGTGTATGATAAAGGGTTTGAACGAGATTTGGTTCAAGGGCATCCTTTAATATAAGTGTTAAAGCTCCTTCCATTTTTAAGTCACGAACGGTCACTGGCTTACGGCTTGTATTGTAACCAATCACAATATGAGCTAAACGGTCTTTTAAATCATGAAGAGAAGTCGCTAAACATAAAATGGCCATAATTTCGCTAGCAACAGTAATATCAAAGCCATCTTCTCTGGGTACACCATTCGTTGGACCACCTAAACCGATAACAACGTTTCTCAGCGCACGGTCGTTAATATCTAAGACACGTTTCCACGTAATGCGGCGTTGATCAATTTGTAGCGGATTACCTTGCTGGATGTGGTTATCGATAAAAGCGGCTAGGGCATTATTTGTTGCTGTAATGGCGTGCATATCGCCAGTAAAATGAAGATTAATTTCTTCCATTGGTTGAACTTGCGCATAACCACCACCTGCAGCTCCGCCCTTCATTCCCATGGTTGGCCCCATTGACGGTTCTCTTAAAGCAATCATCGTTTTTTTACCAATTTTAGCTAGCGAATCGCCAAGTCCAACTGTCATCGTTGACTTTCCTTCGCCAGCTGGCGTCGGGCTAATAGCCGTTACTAAAATTAATTTGCCATTTTCTTCTTGACCTAAGTTTTTTATTTTATCCCATGATAGTTTAGCTTTATATTTACCATACTGTTTGATGTCATCTTCCCCAAGACCTAATGTCTTTGCAATGGTCATAATCGGTTGCATTTGGTTTTCCTGTGCAATTTGAATATCAGTTTTCAATCAACTCAACCCCATTCGAATTATTTTATTCATTTTACCAAAGTTTTGAATTAAAAAATATCTATATTCTGTTCTTCTTTTTAATCTTTTCCTCACTCATTTAAAACTGGTCGGCACAAACTGAAAATAAGGTTCGCTATCTCTTTTATTCAAAAAAATAAAGACGCCATTTTCTGGCGCCTCCTATTTATACTATTGGTGCAGCCCAATATCATTTCGATAAAAACTATCAGGAACAGTTAACTGTGTGAGTTGTTTATAAACCTGGTCACGGCATTTAGAGAATTCATTCGCTTGAGCTGTTACCATCAAAATTCTGCCACCATTAGCAACTAGTTGGTCAGCGTCTTTGCTAACACCGGCGTAACGAATGGCATCAGCTACGGTTTCTTCGGTTAGCTGAATCGGCATACCACGCTTATAGACTTTTGGGTAACCTTTTGCCGCTAAAACAACCCCAAGGCTTTTTTGATCAGACAAACTGATTTTAAAAGGTTGCTGATTAATATGTGCCAGTGTCACATCATAAAAATCATCCTCGATTAAAGGTAATAGAATTTGTGTTTCTGGATCACCAAAGCGCGTGTTAAATTCGATGACATAAATGCCTTTCTCAGTTTTCATCAACCCAGCATATAAGACACCCGTAAATGGACATCCTTGGCTAACCATTTGATCGATAACCGGTTGGATAACACTTTGATTTACCTCATCCAGTAATTCATCAGCCCAATCAACAGGTGCATAGGCCCCCATGCCGCCTGTATTTAAACCTTTATCGCCATCGCCAACTCTCTTATAGTCACGAGCTGTTCCGACCGGAATGGTATGCTTGCCATTAACAAGAACAAAATAAGAGAATTCTTCGCCGACTAAGCACTCTTCAATGATGACATCCGACTGATGGTCAATCATCATCGCCTTTAGTGTTAGCTTAGCATCTTCAAAATCTGGTGAAATGGTTACACCTTTCCCTTGTGCAAGACCATCTTCTTTTAAAACAATTGGAAAGCTTTGCTCTGCTAAATACTCTAAAGCATTGTCGAAATCGTCTGACTTAAAGTAACGATAGGCTGCCGTTTTAACATCAGCTTTTTCCATAACAGCCTTCGCAAAAGCCTTCGAAGACTCCAATTGAGCAGCTTCCTTAGTTGGTCCTACAACCGCTAATCCCTCTTCTGAAAAACGGTCTACAATTCCTAGATTTAAAGGAACTTCAGGACCAACAAATGTAAGAGAAACAGCTTCTTCCTTAGCAAAATGAAGTAATGCTTCAATATCCTCTACAGTTATAGCAACACATGAAATGGCTGCTTCATATTCATTAGCTGATTGAACCATGCCTGGATTACCTGGGGCAACAAAAACTTGGTTAACGTGCGAACTTTTGGCGTACTGCTTAGCAAGAGCATGCTCTCTACCGCCTGCTCCTACCACTAATATGCTTGTTTTGGTCATAAGTGGCCGGCTCCTTTTTTAATGTTTGAAATGACGGATACCCGTTTTTACCATTGCCATAGCTGCTTCATCACAGGCTTTGACTGAATCACTATCTTTTAGAGATCCACCCGGTTGAATAACCGCAGTAACGCCGTATTGGTTAGCAAGTTGAACGGTATCGTCCATTGGGAAAAAGGCATCACTAGCCATAACTAATAGCGTATCATCTAGAGTTGTTAAAGCTTCTTTAGCTTGTTCTAACGCAATTTTAGCAGCGCCAACACGGTTCATTTGGCCTGAACCGATTCCTAACGTGCGATAATCATTTGTTATTACAATAGCATTACTCTTCACGTGTTTACACACGCGCATACCAAAGCTCATTGCTGTTAATTCACGCTCTGTCGGTTGGCGCTCAGTCATCGTTTCCCATTGATCAAATTGTGTTAATTCTTTTGAATCATCCACATTTTGAACGAGTAAGCCACCAGAAACTGAACTATATTCCCATTCTTTTTGGTCATGCGACTCTGGAAAGTTGAGGGTCATTAAGCGAAGATTTTTCTTTTTCGCTAATAATTGGAAAGCATCCTCATCAAAAGATGGTGCAATAACAATTTCTAAAAAGATCGTATGTAGCTTTTCAGCTAGTTCTAAACTAACGGGACGATTGACAACAACAATCCCACCAAAGATGGAAATCGGATCTGCTTCAAAACAACGATCAAAAGCTTGTTCAATATTGTCTCCAATAGCTACACCACAAGGATTTAAGTGTTTGACAGCTACAGCACAAGCTTCTGGGAACTCTTTAATGATTTGAAGGGCCGCATTAGCATCTTTAATATTATTGTACGACAGTGCTTTACCATGCAATTGCTCTGCTCGAGAAATACTATAGTTAGGCGCATTTAATTGCGTATAGAAATCAGCTTCTTGGTGGCTATTTTCGCCATAACGAAGGCTTTGGTTATGCTCGTAAGATAAAACTAATTGTGGCCAATTCGCTTCTTTTTCTAATGGCTCAAACGATTCTGTTAAGTAATTAGCAATTAGTGAATCGTAGTAAGCTGTTAATTGGAAGACCTTTTTAGCTAAGTATTGTCTAAAAGCTAAGTTTGTTTCACCAGTTTCATCTAATTGACTAATCAATTGATCGTAGTCTCTTGGATCTGTTACG
The DNA here is from genome assembly GCF_011100465.1 of Jeotgalibaca arthritidis. Classification (NCBI taxonomy): domain Bacteria; kingdom Bacillati; phylum Bacillota; class Bacilli; order Lactobacillales; family Carnobacteriaceae; genus Jeotgalibaca; species Jeotgalibaca arthritidis. The sequence continues at coordinate 2,127,029 of NZ_CP049740.1, read as the reverse complement.
ACTGTGACAGATTGATAGTTTTTAGCTGCACTTCTCAGCATGCTTGGACCACCAATATCAATGTTTTCAATCGCATCACCCAATGTCACATCAGCTTTCGTGATTGTCTCTTTAAAGGGATATAAATTAACAACAACGACGTCAATTGGTAAAATCCCATGTTCTGACATAGCTGCTTGATGCTTTTCGTTACTTCTAAGTCCTAACAAACCACCGTGAATTTTAGGGTGAAGTGTTTTTACACGACCGTCCATCATCTCTGGAAATTCCGTTACACTTTCAACGGCTGCTACTGGAATACCGGCATCTTCTAATGCTTTTAACGTTCCACCTGTACTTAGAAGAGATAGACCAGCTTTTATTAAACTTTTGGCTACTCTTTCGATTTCTGTTTTATCCGACACACTGATTAAGGCATAACGTTTGGTCATGAATATGCGCACTCCTTTTTCGTTACTTGTTGAATAATTTCTGGGTAAAGTCGGTGTTCAATTTGGTGAATTGCTTCTTCTAGCGTTTCTAAATCCCATCCATCTTGAATGGCTACTTCTTCTTGGGCAATAACGGGGCCCGTATCAATGCCGTTATCAACATAATGAACCGTTACACCCGTATGAGTAGCTTTTGCATCAAAGGCCTCTTTAATGCTGTTTTTACCCGGAAAAGCTGGTAAAAGCGATGGATGAATATTCAAAATGCGATTAGGGAATCGATTCAACAATGGTTGACCAATGATTCGCATAAAGCCTGCTAAAACAATCCAGTCTACTTGATGTGTTTCCAAGAAAGAAAGAATAAATCCTTCCCACTTCTCTCGTGTTGCACATTGTTGTGGTGCACAAACAAAGAATGGAATATTATGTTTGATGGCACGCTCAATCACGTATGCATGCGGATTATCACAGAATAGACAGGCAATTTCAGCGTCCAAGCGACCTTCTAGTGACGCTTGGATAATAGCTTCAACGTTAGAGCCATTTCCTGAAGCGAATAAAGCGATTCTCATATTAGTTTGATTCCTCCATTGTTAAGATAAGATCTTTGTCATCAACTTTCTGACTCATTACACCAATAACAACTGCATCTGGAATATGTTGGCAAACTGTTTCAACATCTTCCTTTGCAACTGCAGCGATCATTCCAATCCCCATATTGAACACTTGATACATATCATCGGATGATACATTCCCTAGTTCTTGAATGAGCGAAAAAATTGGATGAGGTTGCCATTTAGATGTATCGACATGAGCTGTTAATGTCGTTTCATCAAACATTCGCGGCAAATTCTCAGGAAAACCACCGCCTGTAATATGAGCAAGGCCTTTTATCAGTCCTCTTTTTAATAGTGGTAGTAAATCATTAACGTAAATACGAGTAGGGGTTAGAAGATGATCAATCAGAGACTTTCCGTCTTCTAGTAGTTGATCATATTGCCAATCATTATCCTTGAAGAACACCTTTCTAACGAGAGAAAAACCATTAGAGTGAATGCCAGAGCTTGGAATCCCCACTAAGACATGGCCTGCTTCGACCTTTGTCTTATCTAGCATTTTTTTACGGTCAACAATGCCGACGCAAAAACCAGCTAAATCAAAATCCTCTTTACCATAAACATCTGGCATTTCAGCTGTCTCACCTCCAATTAAAGCAGCACCAGCCTCAACACACCCTTGTGCCACTCCAGAGACAATCGCTTCAACCGTTTGAGGGTCATTTTGACCAACTGCTAAATAATCCAGGAAAAATAATGGTTCTGCACCTTGAGCTAATACATCATTCACACACATTGCTACGCAATCAATGCCAATCGTATCGTACGTTTTTGATTGTTGAGCAAGGATAATTTTTGTCCCAACGCCATCCGTTCCAGAAACAAGAATAGGCTGCCCATCTTTATGGTTTGATAAATCAAATAAGCCTCCAAAGCCTCCAACTTGAGACATCACTTCAGGACGGTTGGTACGTTGAATATGTTTTTTCATGCGTTCAACTGCTTCATACCCCTTCTCAATTTGGACACCAGCTGCTTCATAAGCAGAATGCTTACCTTCAGTCATCAACATGTTCCCCTTTCAAAATTTTCTTTTGGATGGTTGTTAATTGTTTTTCTAATCCTTCTTGATAATCACCTAATGGCGCAGGATAATCGCCTGTAAAAGCAGAAATACATATTCCTTTATGAGGTGCGTCAAAATTTAAGCCGATACTTTCAATGGTTCCCTCTACCGATAAGAAGGACAAGGTATCTGCACCTAGATAATCTGTCATTTCAGCAACAGTCATGTTAGCTGCTAGTAACTCTGAACTGGTACTCATATCAATCCCATAGTAATTTGGGAAACGGAATGGCGGGCTCGTGATACGAACATGTACTTCACGCGCACCCGCTTCTCTTAACAATAAGATTAGGCGTTTCATCGTTGTTCCTCTAACAATCGAATCATCCACAAGGACAATTGATTTACCTTCTACAACTCCGACAACAGCAGATAGCTTTTTACGAACACCTTGTTCTCTTAATTCCTGAGTTGGTTCAATGAATGTTCTTGCAACATATTGGTTTTTAACAAGTCCCATTTCATATGGTATACCACTCTGTTCAGCGTAACCTGTTGCAGCAGATAAGGATGAGTTTGGCACACCGATCACCATATCCACTTGAGCTGGTGGAGCCTGCTCAAGTGCTAATTGACGACCCATGGCTTTTCGGGCACTGTGGACGTTAATACCAGCAATATCAGAATCTGGTCTTGCGAAATAAATATATTCCATTGCTTCAATGGCAATCATCGTTTTGTCCGTGTAAGAACGGATCGTAATCCCATCGTCATTAATAATAGCATAGTGACCAGCATGAATATTTTGAACAAATTCAGCGCCAACAACATGTAGAGCACAGCTCTCACTCGTTAAAATGTAAGCACCATTCTTCATTTTCCCAATAACAAGCGGACGGAAGCTATTTGGATCAACAACACCAATTAAGGCATCGTTTGTTAGAATCGTATAGTTAAAACCACCTTGTATTTGGCGAAGCGCATCCTCTAACTTTTCATAAAAATCATCTTTTTTACTGTGACGAATCAAATGAATTAACACTTCAGAATCAGATGATGAGTTAAAAACAGCACCTGATTCTTCTAGTTCTCTTCGTAAACTCTGAGCATTAGTAATATTACCATTATGAGCCAAGGCAATATCTTGATCATGAAAATGGAACAAAAAGGGTTGAAAATTATTTAAATTGTCGTGTCCACCATTTGTCGCATAGCGAACATGACCAATCGCACGGTCTCCTGTTAACGATTCTAAATCTTCTGCATTTTTAAAGACGTGGCTTAACAAGCCAATACCTCGGAAATTTTTTAATGCTTGACCATCACCACAGCTAATACCTGCTCCTGCTTGCCCACGATGTTGGAGGGCATGTAAGCCGAAAAAGGTAACGCGATTAGCTTGAGGATGATTCCATACGCCAAAAACACCGCACTCTTCATTAATGCTTCTGCTGTGATCCGATTCCCACTCCATAGAGAGGAGACTATTGTCGTTTTCATAAAAAAATGGGGGTACTACTGCTTCGTTTTCTAAGCTTTTAGAAGACATGGGATAACCTCTCTCCACTTGGTCTCAATATCAGAACGTTTAAATGCTATGTCAGTTTCATTTGTTGATAATGAGATTTCATCTGATTTCGTCACGCTACCTAAAACGGCAACAGGAACATCTCCTGGGATAGACGCTTCGAATTGGTCTTTCTTATCTTGGGGTACAGTAACAATAAAGCGTGACTGTGTTTCGCTAAATAATTGAGCATTAGTTAAATCTGCTTTAACATCAAATCCAAACTGAGTTGTAAAGACAGCTTCCATTAATGCTGCAGCAAGCCCACCTTCAGAAATATCATGCGCACTTGTTAAGAAGCCCGCTTTGTTAGCTTGGCGAACGAAAGCTTGATTTTGATATTCTTGTTCCATATCAAAATCAACTAAGCCAGAAATTTGACCGACTTGTACTTTTTGAATGAGTGAACCCGCATAATTATCTTTTGTTTCACCAATAACATAAATAACATCACCTGCTTGGTTAAAGTGTTGCGTTAAAACATGATCAACATCTTCAATCAATCCAACCATTCCGATTGTTGGTGTTGGATAAATAGCACCATTTTTATTTTCATTATAAAGTGACACGTTACCTGAAATAACTGGTGCATCGAATCGTTCACAAACTGCTGAAATACCTTTTGCAGATTCTTGTAGTTCGTAGAAGATTTCAGGGTTTTCTGGGTTACCAAAGTTCAAGCAGTCGGTAATAGCTAGTGGGTAGCCACCTGAAGCAACAATATTTCGAGCTGCTTCTGCTACTGCAATTTGTCCGCCTACATATGGATTTAAATAAATATAACGGGCATTACAATCTGCTGTCATCGCTAATGCTTTACGTGTGCCTCTAATGCGGACAACCGCTGCATCACTACCAGGTCCCACAACAGTGTTTGTTCGAACCATTGAATCGTAAGTTTCATAAATCGGTGCTTTACTTGCTAAATCAGCCGTTGTTAATAGATTAAATAAACTCTCTTTTAAATCATCCACTTTTGGCACAAATGCTGCTTCTGTTTCGTATTGACTCATACGGGCAGGCTTGGTTGCTTTATTTTGATAAACAGGAGCATCTTCTGCTAGAGAATCAACTGGAACATCTGCTACTAATTGACCACCTTGGAAAACTTTATAACGATCGCCTTCTGTTACTTCACCAACCGTCACAGCATCCAAATCATAGCGTGCAAATAATGCCTCTACTTCTTTTTCATAACCTTTTTCAACACATAACAACATTCTCTCTTGCGATTCAGATAGTAAAATTTCATACGGTGTCATACCTGTTTCACGTTGAGGCACATCGTCTAGATTTAATAAGATACCCGTACCTGCCTTAGATGCCATTTCAGAACTAGATGATACAAGACCAGCAGCACCCATATCTTGGATTCCCACTAAGTGGTCGTCTAGTTCTTTAATTAATTCCAGACAAGCTTCCATTAATAGTTTTTCCATAAATGGATCGCCAACTTGAACCGCTGAACGTTGACCACTGTTTTCATCACTAAATTCTTCACTCGCAAATGTTGCGCCATGAATCCCATCACGGCCTGTCTTAGCGCCAACATACATAATGGCATTCCCAACACCACTCGCTTGCCCTTTTTGAATATCAGCATGGTCAATAATCCCTACACACATTGCATTTACTAGTGGGTTACCTTCATAAGAAGCATCAAATTTCGTTTCTCCACCCACTGTTGGAATACCAATACAGTTTCCATATCCGCCAATACCATCAACAACACCAGAAAAAATACGTTTTGTTTGTGGATTGTTTAATTCACCAAAACGCAAAGAATCTAGCATAGCGATCGGTCTTGCGCCCATACTAAAAATATCACGGATAATACCACCAACACCTGTAGCAGCCCCTTCATAAGGCTCAACTGCTGATGGATGATTATGGCTTTCCATTTTAAAAACAACTGCTTGTTGATCGCCAATATCTACAATTCCAGCACCTTCACCAGGCCCTTGAATAACTTGTTTTCCTTTTGTAAAGAATGTTTTTAAAACAGGTTTTGAGTTTTTATAAGAACAGTGTTCACTCCACATCACCGAATATAAGCCTGTCTCAGTGTAGTTAGGTAAACGACCTAAAATTGTTTGAATTAATTCAAATTCTGAATCTTTTAATCCCCATTGGCGAAAAATACCTGATTTTTTTACTTCTTCCGGCTTCATAGCTTGTAACAGCATGTTGATCCCCTTTCTTACTACCATTTTTTATTTATGAACGAGCGTTTTAGCTAGTGATTGGAACAGTTTCAAGCCGTCTTTGAATCCGAGTATGTCTTCAACTGCTCGCTCTGGGTGAGGCATCATGCCAAGAACATTACCAGCTTTATTTGTAATTCCAGCAATATTAGCTAAACTACCGTTCGGGTTATCATCCGATGCGTAGCGGAATACAATTTGGTTATTGGCTTCTAATTCAGCTAATGTTTCTGGATCACAGTAATAATTTCCTTCAGCGTGCGCAATAGGTAATGTAATCTCTTCGTTTTTTTCATAAAGGTGGGTAAATAATGTGTCATTGTTTTCAACAACTAAACGTTGTGGTTTACAAACAAATTTCAAATGAGTATTTGAGTGAAGGGCTCCTGGTAAAAGACCAGCTTCTGTTAAAATTTGGAATCCATTACATGTTCCAAATACAGGTACACCGGCTTCAGCTTTTTGAATAATAGCTTCCATAATGGGTGCAAAGCGTGCAATCGCTCCACAACGTAGATAATCCCCATAAGAAAACCCACCAGGAATTAAAATCGCATCATATTTATCTAAGTTGGTCTCGCGGTAGTCGACATATGAGACATCTTCTTTTAAGACAGAATCAATCGCCTCAAATAAATCAATATCGCAATTAGATCCAGGAAATACTACTACTGCAAATTTCATCTTATGCCTCCTCGATTTCGTAACGGTATGATTCCATTGTGACATTTGCTAATAATTGATCAGCAATGGCTTCGATAGTACGTTCAACTTCTGCACGATCATTTTCTTCAACTGTGATTTCAAAATATTTACCCATTCTTACAGATGCAACAGATTGATAATCAAGTTGATGAATGGCCTTCTTAACAGCTTCCCCTTTAGGGTCTAAAATTGATTCTTTATAAGTGATATAAACTTTTGCTAAATACATGACTTCACTCCTTGAATTTTTTGAATATTCGTTTTCTAAACCTTACATGATTAAATTAACATTAAACATTAAATAACTCAATAGCTTTAGCTAACATTTATTAATTGTTTTTATTTATTGTTCGTTTTTTACTCATTGTGATTCTTAACATTAATTTTTTGAGCCCATAAATGACAAAAAGACGAATAAAGCAGATTCCAAATTAAATCTGCTTTATTCGTCTTTTAACGGTCAAATCGACTAGTCAATGTGTGTTTATGTGCTACCGATTCATTAAGGAGTGTTATATGCCCCATTTTCCGATTGTATTTGGCTTCGCCTTTTTGATAAAGATGAACATGTGCTTCTGGATAATCATGCCAGATAGACGGTATTAAATCTAAATCTTGTCCTAACAGATTAATCATGTATGCATCCGCTAAGCAAGATACAGCCGCCAGAGGGCGACCGCTAACTGCTAAAATATGTTGGTCAAACTGAGAGACATTGCAACCTTCAATGCTGTAGTGTCCAGAATTATGAGGACGCGGAGCTAATTCGTTAACAACTACTTCTTGATTATTTAATACAAAAAATTCAATGCCCAAAACCCCTACTAATTGCGCTTTTTCAGCAATCTGGTGGGCAGATTGTGTTATTGCATCAGTGATTTCTTTCGAAAAATCCGCTGGAGCCTGACTTGTAAATAAAATCCCATCTTGATGATTATTTTCACTAATTGGAAATGTTTCGATACGCCCATATTGATCTCTTGCAACCATAATAGATGCCTCTGTTATAAAATCACAGAATCCTTCTAATATACAGTTCTGATTGACCAATGATAGCAGATTTGAGTCAGCTAGATTGCTTGCACTCTTAATAACCATCTGACCTTTTCCATCGTAGCCAAAGCGGTTTGTTTTCAAAACAGCAGGATAACCGGATTGAAGGAGTGCCTCTCTGAGGTCTTCTAATGAATTAATTTCCCAATAAGGAGCTGTTTTTATGTGTATGCTGTTTAGCCAACTTTTCTCTTTTAACCTATTTTGAGAATGTAACAAAAGCGACGTTCCTTGAGGCAAAGAAACTATCGATTCTATCTTTTTTAGGAGTTCCCCATTAATATTTTCGAACTCATAAGTCAAAACGTCTACTTTTTTACAGAAGTCTAACAGTGCTACTTCATCATCAAAACTTCCGACTTGATGCCAATTTGAAACCGCAAAGGCACATGACTCAGGATTAGGATCATAAGTCGCCACTTGGTAACCAAATTTTTGGGCAGATTGGGCTAGCATTTTACCTAGCTGTCCTGCTCCAATTATACCAATGGTTGATTGAGGAGCTAGTATCTTAATCATAAGAGGTCCTCCGTACTTTCTTCTGCCATTTTTTTCTGCTGGTTATTAAAGTCAGTTAAACGGTTTAAAAGGTCCTTGTCTGTTAAAGTGAGAATTCTGGCTGCGAATAAAGCTGCATTTTTAGCTCCAGCTGTTCCAATAGCCATAGTAGCAACCGGAACACCTCCCGGCATTTGGACGATTGATAGTAATGAATCAATGCCGTTTAATGTACTTGATTTTATTGGGACACCAATGGTCGGTAAGCTTGTTTTGGCAGCAATCATACCTGGTAAATGCGCGGCACCACCAGCTCCTGCAATAATGACCTGATAACCCTTAGATGCGGCCTCTTCTGCAAACTGAAACATTTGGTCTGGCATGCGGTGAGCAGAGACAACTGCTTTTGTATAGGGAACTTGAAGTTCATCAAGTAAGTCTGCACATTCTTTCATCTGTGTCCAATCTGATTTACTACCCATAACGATAGCAACTCTTGGTTGATTATGATCTGTCATTCGCTAAAACACTCCTTTTCATAGAAAGAATAGCATATTAATTGTTCTTTTTCCATTTAAAAACAAACTTTTATAAAAATGTTTTATTTATTGTTCGTTAATATGAAAAGTGATTAAATATGATTAAAACAAAAAAAGGCTAGATTTTTTACTAGCCTCTTCCTTAAATGGTTAATTATTATAAACTCTCTACTTCTGTTTTAACAGGTTCTGAATCGGTATGTAGGTCTGGTTGTGTTTGAAGTGTTTCATTCAATTCACTCAACTTTGACCCAACATTGTGGTTGCCAACATAGCTATTAATCAACTCTGAAACATCTAATCCTAACGTTTCCTTCAATGATTCTTGGATACTTGCTAATGTTCGAGTCGTATAGCCACTCACTTGTGAAACGCCCTTACCTTCACCGCCATCAATAATGGTTATCTTATCAATATTACTGATGGGTTCCGCAGCGTGTTTCACAATTTCTGGGTAAACTTTTAGTAGCTCTAACATAATGGCTTGTTGTCCGTATTCTTTATAGGCTTCAGCTAGTTTTTGTGCTGCCTCAGCTTTGGCACGACCAATCTCAGCAATGTTTAAGGATTCTGCTTCCGCTTTAGCGCGTCCAACTTTGGAAATACTTTCAGCTTCGGCTTGCGCATTTAATTCAATTTCTTTAGCTGATGCTTCCGCATCTAAAATCCGTTTTTGTTTGTCCGCTTCGGCACGTTGAACATCTGCATAACGTTTGGCATCTGCAGATTTTTCAACCTCAGCTTCTAACTTCTTAGCTGCCAAAAGAACTTCTTCTGTTTCAATTTCGATTTGTTTACGACGGTCTACTAATTCAATTTCTTTTTGTTTTTCAACTAATTGTTTTTTCAAGTCTGCTTCTTGTAGCTCATAAGCACGGTCCGCAATCGCTTGTTGAACATCTTGCTCTTTTTTGTATTCTGCTAGTTTTAATTGCTTGTCTTTTTCAGATAAGGCAATTTCACTTGCTCGGCTGTTTTCAGCTTCTCTTGCTTGTTTCATCGCATCTGCTTTTTGAATAATGGTTGTCTTTTCAGCTTCAGCCTCAGCAATTTCAGCATTTTTCTTTGCTTCCGCAATTTGAGGGCGTCCCAAACTTTCTAAATAACCATTCGAATCAGCTACATCTTTAATGGTAAAGGATACAATCTTCAAGCCCATTTTTTCTAAATCGTGTGATGCTACTTGTTGAACTTGAGCCCCAAATTCATCACGTTCACGGTAAATTTCTTCAACCGTTAAACTACCAAGAATTGCTCGTAAGTGTCCTTCCAATACTTCTTGTGCTTCCTCTTCTAATTCGTGTGTTTCCTTACCTAAGTATTGTTCAGCAGCTGTAGCGATTTCTTCTACAGAAGAGCCAATTTTGATAATAACAGTACCTGTAGCAGAAATAGGAACACCTTGTTTGGTATAAACTTCGCTAGCGCCTACTTCTAACTTACTAGACATTAAAGAGAGACGTTTACCTTCTTGGAATATAGGCCATAAGAATGTCCCACCTCCACGTACAATTTTCATTTTATTATTTTCTTTATCGGTGAAGACATTTGTGCCATTCCCCAAGAAGCTCCCACTGACAATTAAAGCTGTATCAGGAGAAACTGTCACATAACGACCAATAATGGCTACTAAAAATACAATAACAATAGCAGCTAAACCAATCCAAATAAATAAATCTTCCATTCAATATCACCTTTCTTTTCTTTTTTATTTTATTTTTCCCCAATGACTTTCTAATGGGGGTAAAAATAAGTCTTCTTCATAAGGTGTTACATAAACAATAGCACCATCAATATCCATCACACGAATCTGTTCCCCTGTTGCAATACGAAGAGGTGAATCATCATCCGATGATTGATAGATTTTGGCTGTCATTGGTACATTACCAAAGATAGTATACAGCACCACTTCACCCACTGTATCGAGATTAATGGTAACGGTGACTCTCCCTTTTTCACCAATGTAGTCTTTGCGAGATAAGAGAGCATTAGTTTCAGCTTTCGCTTGAAAAGGAACAAAGACAAACAGCTTAATCAAAATGATCACTAACGAAATCGCTAAAAATAGAGCGATTAATAGTAGCGTCTGATGAGATGACTCCATACTAAACTTTGTTGAAATAAGACCAACAAAAAATAGACTGATAAACAAATCGCAAATATCGTAGAAATCAATAGAAATAATATCTTTAACGGGAATACAAATCAGTGCACCTATAATGCCTGTTGCCATTAATCCAGTCGCTAAGGTCATCGATTCAAATAACGCAGACAAGCAAACCTCTCCTTTCTCCTTTGATATTGCTTTTTTATCCTACAATTTAATTGTACGCTTTTTTCAGACAATAGTAAAATATAATTTTACTATTCTTCACAAAACAGACAAAAAGAATCCCTAACTCGCTGAATATGCGGGCTAGGGATTCGTTCTATCCTTTTGTACCACTCGTTAAGTTGTGTGTCTAGATGAGCGTTACAGCCGTCAAAATAGGTCTGTATCGCTCACTTTAATAAAAAAGAGAGACTTGGTCGCAGTAGGACCGAGTCTCTCTTTAATTTTTTATACTTATTAGGTACTAATAGATCAAGCTTCTAATCTTCATCCATCTTCAGAACCGTCATGAATGCCTCTTGTGGTACTTCAACGTTTCCGACTTGTTTCATTCGTTTCTTACCTTCTTTTTGTTTCTCTAGTAATTTACGCTTACGAGAAACGTCACCACCGTAACATTTCGCAAGAACGTTCTTACGCAATGCTTTAATGGTTGTACGAGCAAGAATTTTATGTCCAATCGCTGCTTGAATAGGTACCTCAAACTGTTGACGTGGAATAATCTCTCTTAACTTTTCAGTAATCGTACGGCCACGGTTATAAGCAAAATCGCGGTGGATAATGGTACTCAAGGCATCCACAACTTCGCCATTTAATAAGATATCCATCTTCACAAGGCGGCTTGGTTGGTAACCAATCATTTCGTAATCAAGCGACGCATAACCTTTGGTGCTCGATTTCAATTGATCAAAGAAATCAAAAATAATTTCTGCCAATGGAATTTCATAAACGACATTCACACGGTTGTCATTCAAATATTCCATGGTCATAAAGTTACCACGTTTACGTTGAGCAATTTCCATAACAGCTCCAACATAGTCATTTGGAACCATGATATTTGCTTTTACATAAGGCTCTTCAATACTTTCAATTTCTGTTGCATCCGGTAATTCAGATGGGTTATCAATTTGAATACTTGTGCCATCTGTACGGTTAACATTATAAATAACGGATGGTGCAGTCGTAATAATCGCTAAATCAAATTCACGCTCAAGACGTTCTTGAATAACATCCATATGAAGCATTCCTAGGAAACCAGTACGGAATCCAAAGCCTAACGCCTGAGATGATTCTGCCTCAAATTGTAAGGACGCGTCATTTAATTGAAGCTTCTCTAGTGCTTCACGTAAATCATTAAAGTCAGACGAATCAACTGGGTAAATCCCACAGTAAACCATTGGATTTAACTTACGGTAGCCATCTAGTGCTTCTGAGGCTGGATTGTCTGCCAATGTAATGGTATCCCCTACACGTGCATTTTGAATGGTTTTAATGCTGGCTGTTACATAACCCACATCACCAACCATTAAATAATCACGGCTAATTGGTTTAGGAGAGAAAATCCCTACTTCTGTTACGTCAAATTCTTTTCCATTTGACATCATGCGAATTTTATCACCGGGACGTAAGACACCATTCTTAACACGGACGTTCAATACAACACCGCGGTATGGATCATAAGCCGAGTCAAAAATCAAAGCTTGTAATGGTTCTTCTAAATCACCAGCTGGCGCTGGAATTTTTTCTACAATTTGTTCTAGTAACTCATCAATACCAATTCCTGCTTTAGCACTTGCTAAAACTGCTTCGCTAGCATCAATACCAACAACATCTTCAACTTCTGCTCTAACACGTTCTGGATCAGCAGCTGGCAAGTCAATTTTATTAATAACGGGTACAATTTCAAGATCATTATCAATTGCTAAATAAACGTTTGCTAGTGTTTGCGCTTCTACACCTTGTGCTGCATCGACAACTAAAATAGCCCCTTCACAGGCAGCTAAACTACGGGATACTTCATAAGTAAAGTCGACGTGTCCGGGTGTGTCGATTAAGTGGAAGATATACTCTTCCCCATCATTCGCTTCATAAGTTAATTCGACAGCATTCAATTTAATCGTAATACCACGTTCACGTTCTAGATCCATTGAATCTAAGAGTTGCTGTTGCATCTCTCTATCAGCAACAGTATTAGTAGCCTGCAAAATGCGATCTGCTAATGTTGATTTCCCATGGTCAATATGGGCTATAATAGAAAAGTTTCTAATTTTTCTTTGACGTTCTTTCATTTTCTCTAAGTCCATTGAACTACTCACTCTCTTCTTCAAACTATATACCTTACGATTATATCAAGTATCAAGCAAAGTAACAAGTTACTATAGGCTAAGAAACCATCTTCATAGCTGTTTTTAATGGCATTCTTACCCAGATAAAAAGCACTCTAGATAAACTCTAAAGTGCTTTTCTATCGCTATTTCTTTTTACCTTTAGAATCAAAGTTAAAGGCATCTTTCATTTTATTGAAAAAACCGCCTTCGTCACCTGTTATACTCTCGCCGCTTGCTTCAGCGAAGGCATGCAAGGCTTCTCTTTGCTGCTCATTCAAGTTCTTAGGTGTCACAATGCTAACTTTCACATGTTGATCACCATTCCCCGTACCTCTTAGGCGAGGTGCACCCTTGCCTCTTAAGCGGAAGTTTGTAGCAGTTTGTGTACCTGCTGGTATTTTCAACTTCACATTACCATGAACAGTTGGAACTTCAATTTCTGTTCCAAGTGTCGCTTGAACAAATGAAATTGGCAGAACGTAATAGATTTCTGCACCATCTCGGTCAAAAATGTCGCTCTCTTCAACAGAGAATACCACATACAAGTCTCCATATGGCCCACCATTTGAACCAACTTCACCTTGCCCAGCAAGACGTAATTGTTGTCCATCTTCCACTCCAGCTGGAATCGTTACATTCACACTGTGTTCTTTTTCAACGTGTCCTTTGCCGTGACAGTCGTGACACTTATCAACGATTTCTTTTCCTGATCCTTGACAAACATCACAAACTGCTTGTTGCATGACACGTCCAAACGGTGTATTGCGTTCCACTTGTACAGCACCTGCTCCGTGACATTTTGAACACGTTTTTGGTGTTGTTCCAGGTTTTGCACCGCTACCGGTACAGGTTTTACATTCTTCTTCACGCGCATAACGGATTGTTTCTTCTTTACCAAAAATAGCTTCTTCAAATTTCAAATGCAGACGGTATTGCAAATCTGCCCCTTGACGTGGTGCGTTGTAATTGCGAGAACGACCGCCGCCACCAAAGAAAGTATCAAAGATATCATCAAAACCGCCTGTAAAACCACCGAAACCACCACCGCCAAAGCCGCCACCACCAAAGCCTGAACCAAAGTTAGGATCTGTGCTAGCATGACCATACTGATCGTAAGCAGCACGTTTTTGAGAGTCACTCAAGACTTCATATGCTTCTGAAACTTCTTTAAATTTATCAGCAGCATCTTCTGCTTTATTGATATCGGGATGATATTTTTTTGAAAGTTTTCGATAGGCTTTTTTTATTTCATCGTCTGAGGCTGTTTTTGAAACGCCCAATACTTCATAATAGTCTCTTTTCGCCATTATATTTCCTCCATTAGATCACCATGATACGGAAGCAATTCCGCACATATTTCATTATTTACTCTATATCAGCAAGAAAGCTGTCCGTGTTTCATAGTCGCTCAAGAGTTTTGGCAACCCAATCAATCAAACACGTACAGACCAAATCGATCTGTACGTGTTATAAGCTCACCAATAAGAACCGTTGACTTTATTAGTCGTTGTCAACCTCTTCAAAGTCTGCATCTACAACATTATCGTCGTTAGCAGCTGATGATTGACCTTCAGTTTCGCCACCAGCAGCTTGTTGTGCTGCTGCCGCTTGTTCGTAAAGTTTAACAGTTAGATTTTGTACAACTTCATTCAAAGCATCACGTTTTTCTTTCATTGCTTCTAAGTCGTTTGCTTCAACTGCTGCTTTCAAAGCATCACGTGCTTCTTCAGCTGCTTTCACATCTGCTTCGTCAACTTTTCCTTCAAGTTCTTTCAATGTCTTGTCTGTTTGGAAGATTAATTGATCGACTTCATTACGTAATTCAACTTCTTCTTTACGTTGTTTGTCTGCTTCAGCGTTTGCTTCTGCATCTTTAACCATTTTTTCGATCTCTTCGTCTGTTAGACCTGACGATGATTTGATTGTAATTTGTTGTTCTTTTTGCGTTCCTAAGTCTTTCGCACTTACGTTAACGATACCGTTTTTGTCAATATCAAATGTTACTTCGATTTGCGGAATACCACGTGGTGCAGCAGGAATATCATTTAATTGGAAGCGACCTAATGTTTTGTTGTCTGCTGCCATTGGACGCTCACCTTGTAAAACGTGTACGTCTACTGCTGGTTGGTTGTCTGCTGCTGTTGAGAAGACTTGTGATTTACTTGTTGGGATTGTTGTATTACGGTCAATTAGTTTCGTAAATACGCCACCCATTGTTTCAATACCAAGTGATAATGGTGTTACGTCAAGAAGAACGATATCTTTAACGTCTCCAGTAATAACGCCACCTTGGATTGCAGCACCCATTGCAACTACTTCATCTGGGTTAACTGATTTGTTAGGCTCTTTCCCTGATTCACGACGAACTGCTTCTACGACTGATGGGATACGAGTTGACCCACCAACTAAGATAACTTGGTCAATTTCACTTTGGCTGATACCAGCATCTTCAATAGCACGGCGTACAGGAATTTTAGTACGTTCTACTAAATCGTGAGTCAATTCATCAAATTTAGCACGTGTTAATGTCATTTCCAAGTGCAATGGGCCAGAAGCACCAGCAGTGATAAATGGTAAACTAATTTGTGTTGACGTTACACCTGATAAGTCTTTTTTAGCTTTCTCAGCAGCGTCTTTTAGACGTTGTTTTGCCATTTTATCGTTTGCTAAGTCAACGCCGTTTTCTTTTTTGAATTCTTCAACCATGTAAGCAATGATTTTGTTATCAAAGTCATCCCCACCTAAGTTGTTATCACCTGATGTACTTAATACGTCGAAGACACCGTCTCCTAATTCGAGGATAGAAACGTCGAATGTTCCCCCACCAAGGTCAAATACAAGAATTTTTTCTTCTTTATCTGTTTTATCTAGACCGTAAGCTAAAGCTGCAGCTGTTGGCTCGTTAACAATACGTTCAACTTCTAAACCAGCAATTTTACCAGCGTCTTTTGTTGCTTGACGTTGTGCATCGTTGAAGTATGCAGGTACAGTAATAACCGCTTTATCAACTGTTTCACCTAAGTATTCTTCAGCATAGCTCTTTAGGTATTGAAGTGTCATTGCAGAAATTTCTTGAGGTGTATATGATTTACCCTCTGCTTCTACTTTGAATCCAGCTTCTCCCATGTGACGTTTTACAGAGCTGATTGTATTTGGGTTTGTGATTGCTTGACGTTTTGCAACCTCACCTACTTGGATTTCACCATTTTTGAAAGAAACAACAGATGGTGTTGTACGGTTTCCTTCTGGGTTTGGAATAATTTTAGCTTCTCCACCCTCTAATACTGCAACAGCAGAGTTTGTAGTTCCTAAGTCAATACCGATTATTTTACTCATAGTTGAATATCTCCTCTAATTTAAAATTTTATTGGTTATTATTGCGCGACAACAACCATTGCTGGTCTAAGTACACGCTCTTTTAAACGATAGCCTTTTTGGACAACTGCTACGACAGTATCCGCTTCTTGTCCTTCTTCAGGTTCTTGAACCTGAATGGACATATGGAAATTCGGGTCGAAAGGCTCATTCATTGGATCAATGATTTCTACCCCTTCACTCTTTAATGCTTCTAGCATTGAGTTATAAACCATTTCCACGCCTTTTTTGAAGTTTAGGGCTTGATCGCCTTCTACTTCAATCTCTAAAGCACGTTCTAAATTATCAACAACCGCTAATAATTCTGTAGCTAAAGATTGTGAACGGAATTTCGCAGCATCTTGTCTTTCTTTAGCATTACGTTTTTGAATGTTAGCTAACTCTGCTTGAACGCGTAAATAGCGATCTTGCAATTGTTCCAATTCTTCAGCTAGTTTATCAACCTCAGATATAGTCTCTTCTGCAACTGTTTGATCAACAGATACGTCTTCGTTTTCAGTTAGATTATCTTTTTCTTCCACGACGATTCTCCTTTGCTATTCTTCATAGAATTGCTGCATGCTGTCTGATAATTCATCACTTGTCACACGCATAATTCTAATAATTTCATCATATGGCATGTTAGTGGGGCCAAGTAAGGCGATCATTCCTGTACCACGCTTACCAGCACTATAGGTTGCCGTAATTAAACTTAAATTGTCCAACAATTCATTATTCATTTCTGTACCAATTCGAACACTGATGCGATTTGAATCAGTCAACAACAATGGTCGAAGCTCACTACTCTCATGAATTAATGAATAGAGGGATTTGACTTTTTCACGGTCTTGCAATTGATCAAAGTCAAAATAGTTAAGGAGATTCATTTCTCCGCCGACATAAACGCGATCATTGTCCATTTTAGAAATAATGTCTTTAAAAATGGCAAACAAATCTAATTCATAATCGACATATTTGGTGATTAAAGCTGGAATATCCGTTTGAAGTTTTTTGTAAACCTCGCTTAAGGCTAGACCAGTTAACTCATCGTTAAAAATAGTAACGATTTTTTCCAATTTGCTGGAATCAAAGTTTCGACCTAAAGAAAACATTTTACTTTCAATGTAACCTTTATCAGTCACCAAGATTGCCATGTACTGTCCGCTCGTTACCGGTACAAGTCGAAAACCAGTTAACTTACTGTTAATCTTCTCGGGACCAATGCTTAGAGCAGTGTAGTTCGTCAAATAAGAGAGCATACGGGCTGACTTTTCAACCATTTCTTGTGCTTCTTGATAAGGCGAGTGTATGGACTGTTGGATTTTTTTCCTCATTTTTTCTTCGGAAGAACTATCCAACCCTTGCTGAAGTAAATAATCAACATAATGACGATAGCCTAAAATGGATGGTATACGTCCAGAAGAGGCATGTGTTTTTTTAAGAAAACCTAATTCTTCAATGCGCATCATTTCGTTACGAATGGTCGCAGGCGACACCGATAAATTAGTCTCGCTCAATAAGGTTTTGGACCCCATTGGTTCACCGTACTCAATATAATGCTTAATAATTTGGTTTAATATCATCAACTGTCTTTCCGTTAACATTTATTCACCTCACTTTAGCACTTAAACATATAGAGTGCTAATCCATAAATAAATTTATCATGACGCTGTATGTTTGTCAACAGAATTAGCTTGATAAATAAGCATACTTTTCTTAAGTATCTTTTAAGAACGATCGAAATACCTCATTACCTAAAAAGACACCCTTTTTCGTTAAGCGAATGTGATTATCTTCTAGCTTAATGAGTTGTCGATCTAAGAGCATATCCAATTCCTCTTGGTAGACAGATTCTGTTGTTTGATCAAATTTACATTCAAACAAAGAGCGGTCTACTCCCTTCATCGTTCGTAGACCTAACATGAATTCTTCTTCCATTTTATTTTTCTGAGTCAATGATTGTTGGTAAATAATCGGCGACTGCTTAGCTCTTAATGGTTCAAGATAATGTTGGATAGGTCCATGATTGTTATAACGCGTGTCGCCTAAATAGCCATGTGCACCGGCTCCAAATCCAAAGTAGTGATCATTTTTCCAATAAGCGAGGTTATGTTGTGATTGGAAGCCTGGTTTAGCGTAGTTTGAAATCTCATATTGATAGCGCCCTGCCGCTTCCATCGTTTCCATAGCAAGTTCAAACATATCTGCTTCATCATCTTCACTCGGCAATGGTAATTTTCCTTGTCTCATTAAGTTATAGAAAATGGTTTTGTTTTCTAAAATTAAGGAGTAAATGGAATAATGTGGTAAATCTAATTCTAATGCTTTTGTTAGTGTTTCTTGAAAACTTTCAATTGTTTGCGTCGGCAGTCTAAAAATCAAATCAATACTAATGTTTTCAAAACCTGCTCGTCTCGCATCATCCACACAACGGTAAACCTGATCAGATGTATGAATACGACCAATACGCTTTAAAATAGCATTATCAAAGGATTGAACACCCATACTGATTCGGTTAACGCCGTGCTCTTTTAAAACGGCAAACTTTTCAAAACTAGCACTTTCTGGATTCGCTTCAACAGTAAACTCAGCCCCCTTATCCATTGGGAAGTGAGTCTGAATACCACTTAAAAGGCGGTCTAGTTGTGGTGCTGTTAGAGTCGTTGGTGTTCCTCCGCCAATATAAAAAGTTTCCAATTTTTCCTGAGGATGACGCTCTTTCATAATAGCCATTTCAGTAATCACTGCATCGATGTATTCTTCAACCGGTTGTCCTTCTAGAAAAACCTTATTAAAGTCACAGTAAAAGCAAATATGGTCACAAAATGGGATATGCAAATAAGCTGCTGTCATTCCGTCATCTCCGCTCTTGAATCAGAGGCATTGCTTATTTGTTCTGGATGGCTGTCAAAGAAAGTTTCTGTATCGATTTTATCTTGATCGAGCTGCTCAATTAAACCTTCGATACCTGTAAATTTCACTTCATCTCTCAAGTAATGGTGCCAACGCACGGTTACTTTTTCACCGTAAATCATCTTATCAAAGTCAAAAATATTAACTTCAACTGTTTTTTCACGGTCTTTTTCAAAGGTAATATTGTAGCCAATTGATGCCATTCCTCGATACCACTTATCTTGTACCTTAATAGAAACGACATAGACTCCGACTTTGGGTAAGCGAATGTATTTGCCAATTTTAATATTAGCAGTTGGATAACCTAATTCGCGGCCTCTAGCGTCGCCATGCATCACGCGACCATCAAATTGGTACGTATACCCCAACATTTGGTTGGCTTTTGTTAAATTGCCTGTATCAAGTGCCTCACGAATACTTGTTGAGGAAATTTTCTCTTTATTTTCAGCCACTTGGGGGCTAATTTCAACAATATCAAAACGACTTTTAGCGTATTGTGGCAAATGTGCCATATCAGCAATCGTCTTGGGACCATAAGTATAGTCGAATCCTGCGACAATCGCATCGGCATTAAGACCGATAATATAATCATCAACAAATTCTTGTGGTTTTAGTGTTCCAAAATCATAGGTAAAGTCGATAACATAAAAATAATCAACACCTAAGCCTGTCATTAATTCAATCTTTCGTTCTGGTACAGACAAATATTTCATTGTCTCAGCATCCAATTTTTTATAAACAATGCTTGGGTGCTGGTTGAATGACATAACTGCTAGTTTACAATTTCTTTTCTCGGCTTCTTTTTTAGCTCGATTGATAACGGCTTGGTGTCCAATATGAACGCCATCAAAATAACCCAATGCTAATACCACTCGGTCAGTCGGAATTTCTTCTTTTTTATAGGGATGATGTAAATAAATAACTTCCATGATTAACTCTCTTTCCTCTTTTCAGAATGAAGACAAAAACATTTTTCTCGGCTTCTTAAATCCTGCTCGCTTTGGATGATTCTCATATAATGCTACCAAATTCTCACCATAATAGAAAGCAATCAGTTCCGAGCTCGTTAAGTTGTCAAATGCCTCATTTTCAATAACAGCGCCATTTTTAACACGTTGCCATAATTCATCATTTAAATGATAAGCAGGTAGCTCGTCAAATACACCTTCAATAGGCATTAAAATCGTTTCAACTTTGTTTTCTTCAGCCAATTGTCTCACTTGATCAAGAGTGTAGCATTGCTCTTTAGCAAATGGACCGCTCTTTGTGCGTGTTAACTGAGACATGTGAGCAGGATAGCCTAAACGTTCACCCAGATCAACAGCAAGTGTCCTGACATAAGTCCCTTTGCCACAGCTAACTGCAAAGGTCCAAGAAACCGTTTTGGTATCTGAATTATAAACCGGTGTACTTGTCCGCTTGAATTGATAGATATTAGCTTTACGTTTAGGCCGTTCAATCGTTTCGCCATTTCTTGCATATTCATACAATCGTTTACCGTTAACTTTCACTGCCGAATACATGGGTGGAATTTGAGTGATTTCACCGATAAAGGTCGTCATCTGACGGTCAATTTCTTCTTCTGACAAGAGACCTTCTACAGCCTTTTGATCAACCACTTCACCGTGGGCATCTTCTGTTGTTGTAGAGAAACCAATCGTGATTTCTCCTTCATATTGTTTTCCCATATCTGTCATAAATTCTGCCGCTTTAGTAGCAGGGCCTAGACAAATCGGTAACACACCATCGACTTGAGGATCTAGTGTCCCTGTATGGCCAATTCGTTTCATTTTTAATATTTTTCTTAATTGAAAAACGCAATCATGACTTGTCATACCGCGTTCTTTCCAGAGTGGCAAGATTCCGTTCATTGTTACTCCCCCGTTCTATACAATGTATGATTATAACATAATTCAGAAATGAAAAGCTGCTTTTGAACCGAAATTCAAAAGCAGCTTTTTAATAAATATATATAGATGACAATTAGCCAAACCATTAGGCCGATTCCAAAACAACCATAAAAATAACGGTGTCTTGTCTTATGACGAAAAACTTTCATCGCAATTAACCCGCCAATTCCACCCGATAAGCTACCTAGCCATAACAAGGTCTTTTCTGAAATGCGGTAGTGGTTTTTTCGAGCTTTGGATTTATCAATTCCCATCATTATAAAAGCAAGAACATTTAAGAGCAGTAACGCAATGCCTAGTCCCATCATACTCGGTCTCATAAAGCAGAATAGTGATTGCTTTGACGAATAATTTCAACAATGACTTGAGTTGCTTTCACCATAGCATCCGTTGAAATAAATTCATAGCGACCATGGAAGTTCTCACCGCCGGCAAAAATGTTTGGTGTTGGTAATCCCATATAAGTTAACTTAGAACCATCTGTTCCACCACGGATTGGTTCAATAATTGGTTGAATCTCTAACTCTTTCATTGCTTGCTCTGCTAACGTCACAGGACGCATATCTTTTTCTAAAATTTCGCCCATGTTGTAGTAAGAATCGTGCATATCAATTGTAATACGCGGTTCTTTAAAGGTTTTGTTCATACGTTCAGCGATAGCTAACATGTTTTCTTTTTTCGCTTCAAAAAGAGCACGATCATGGTCACGGATAATATAAACCATTTTGCTTTCTTCAACTGTTCCTTCGATACCAAGTAAGTGGTAGAAACCTTGACGTTCATCTGTTTGCTCAGGAACTTCATCAGCTGGCAGTTGAGCATTGTAAGCCATCGCCAAACTAATCGCATTTACCATAGTATCTTTAGCTGTTCCAGGGTGAACATTTTTACCTTGAATAGTAACCACTGCTTGGGCAGCATTAAAGCTTTCAAATTGTAGTTCCCCGACAGGACCGCCATCCATTGTATAAGCAAAATCACACTTAAATGCTTCAACGTCAAACAAATCTGCCCCTCTACCAATCTCTTCGTCTGGACCAAAGGCAACTGCAATATCACCATGTTTAATGCTATCGTCCGCTAGAATAAGTTCCATAGCTGTCATGATTTCAGCAATCCCAGCCTTGTCATCTGCTCCAAGTAATGTCGTTCCATCAGTGGTGATCAATTCTTGGCCCATGTAGTTGTTTAGGTTAGGAAAATCTTCTGGTGATAAGACAATATTTTTTTCTTTATTTAAAATAATTGCTTCACCGTCGTAATCTTCTACAATCTGTGGATTAACATGAGCTGATTCAAAATCAGCTGTATCCATATGAGCAATAAAGCCGATTGCTGGTAGTGGTTCTGTTGTGTTAGCAGGAATACGAGCCGTTACAAAGCCATTACTCTCATTGTAATGAATGTCTGATAAGCCAATTGATGCAAGTTCAGGCATAATGATTTCCTTAGCAAAGGCAACTTGGCTCTGTGTTGAGGGTACAGTTGTACTGCTCTCATCTGAACGTGTATCGAATTTAACGTAAGTAAATAAACGGTTTTTTAATGTATTATGCATGTGTTTAATCTCCTTAGTAATTATTATAATTGACTATCGAATAGGAATGGATTGGTATCAATTGTAGATGACATTAGTTCAATCTGCCAACCCAAGTCTGATCGCCATTCATTAACCATGTCATACAGTTTTGGTATACATACTTTTTCAATATGGTGACCAGGATCGATGACTAGTAGGCCTGCTGCTTGCATATCATGAGCGGTATGATAGTAAACATCGCCTGTTATATAAACATCGGCTTCTTTGTCGATGGCTTTTTGGTAATACTTCCCAGCATCACCACCGCACAAGGCCACGCGTCTAATCGTTTGATTTAGGTTATTTTGAGGTGCAGTTACTCTCAGTCCATCAACTTGGAAAGCTTGTTTCACATAAGTTACAAAATCAAGCACACTCATGTCCTCTTTTAAATTACCTACTCTGCCTAAGCCGTAAGCTTGCGCTTGTTTCTGATCAATTGAAAATGAGTCATAAACCGCTTCTTCATAAGGATGAGCTTGCTTCATAGCAAAAATCACCTCTGACAGGTAACGCTCCTCTACGACTACTTCAATTCGTTCTTCCTCAACGACTTCAGCTTGATTAACTTCCCCAATGGTCGGATCCGCATCATTAATGGGCGTAAAACGTCCTTTACCCTCAATCGAATAAGAACAGTCTTTATAGTTATCAGTAACATGACCCGCACCTGCTTTAGTCATTGCAATTCTGACGGCTTCTGCATGCTCTTTTGGTGCATAAACAGATAAACGTTTTAGTGGAATCGTTTTGGAAACAGCCATCACTTCGACATCCTCTAATTGAAGTTGATCTGCCAACCAATCGTTCATACCACCTTGTGCATTATCTAAGTTTGTATGGGCTGCATAAACCGTAATATCGTGTTTAATTAAGTCAGCATACATATTAATTTGAGGATTAGAAAGATCCAACCGCGCAATCGGACTATAAATAGGTGGGTGGTGGGCTAAAATAAAGTCCACACCGTGTTCAATTGCTTCTTGTACCACTTCAGGACGAACATCTAGCGTGACCATGATTTTAGTCACTGGTCGTGATAAATCGCCAACATGCAAACCGATAGGATCTCTCTCCTCAGCCAACCAAGTTGGAACAACTTTTTCAAATTGCTTCACGAACTCATAGCCTGTTAAGGTTGTCATGCAATCTCCTCCTGTATTTTAGTCATAAAGGCTTCAACAGTTTTTTTCTTTTCTGACACATCGCGTTGTGATTCATTTAAGCTATTTAAAATATAGGTGTACTTATCGTATTCTCTTTGCCATTTTTCAACAAAAACCGGACCTTTCTCTTGACGCAGTTGTTTCCCAAAAGTAAAGTCATCCTCAGTATACGCACTAATGTCATCACTTGGTTCAGCTACAATGATTTCATAAATTTTATCATTTTCTTTCAAAATTTCTTCAGAAATAATGCCATAGTTATTATCAAACAACCATTGTCTTAATTTTTTCTCACCGTTATTAGGTTGAAGAATCAATCGTTCAACTGTTTCTAGTCGGTTATCTTCCTTGCCCGCATCCAAAATGCGCGCAATTAGATCGCCTCCCATACCGCAAATCGTAATGGTGTCAATAGCATCACTCTTTTCAATAACTGCTAACCCATCACCTAAACGTGCTTCAACAACTGCTTGAACATTCGATTCTTTGATTTGTTTTTTAGCGGATGCATAAGGTCCAATGACAACCTCGCCTGCAATCGCAAAGCTCACTTGTTCTTTCTGAGCCAAATGGCATGGCAAATAAGCATGGTCAGACCCAATATCCGCTAACCTTGCGCCTTTTTTTATATAGGATGCAGCAGTT
Source organism: Jeotgalibaca arthritidis (assembly GCF_011100465.1). Taxonomy (NCBI): domain Bacteria; kingdom Bacillati; phylum Bacillota; class Bacilli; order Lactobacillales; family Carnobacteriaceae; genus Jeotgalibaca; species Jeotgalibaca arthritidis. Next base: position 2,102,399 of record NZ_CP049740.1, on the reverse strand, counting down.
TCTAATCGTTTTGATAGTTGATTATCGTTCACTTTCTGCTCCTCCTTTCACATTGTCAGTACTGCCTTTAATTTTAGCAGTTTCACCTTATAAATTAAAGTAAAGGCTAAAAAAAGAGGATAGAATGTTAGCTTCTACCCTCCATGGTTTTTATTCTAAAAAGTCTTTTAGTTGTTTTGAGCGGCTTGGGTGTCGTAATTTTCTAAGAGCCTTAGCTTCAATTTGACGAATACGTTCACGCGTCACACCAAACACTTTACCGACTTGCTCCAAGGTGCGAACATTACCATCATCTAAACCAAAACGTAGACGAAGCACGTTTTCTTCACGGTCTGTTAGGGTGTCCAAAACTTCTTCTAGTTGTTCTTTTAGAAGCGTTTGAGCAGTATGTTCAGCTGGACTAGTTACTTCTTGGTCTTCAATAAAATCACCTAAATGAGAATCATCTTCTTCACCAATTGGCGTTTCCAATGATACGGGTTCTTGAGCGATTTTTAAGATTTCACGAACTTTTTCAGTTGGTAAGTCCATTTCAGCACCAATTTCTTCCGGTGTCGGTTCGCGACCTAAATCTTGAAGAAGTTGACGTTGTATACGAACTAATTTATTAATCGTTTCAACCATATGAACGGGGATACGAATCGTTCGAGCTTGGTCAGCGATTGCACGCGTGATTGCCTGGCGAATCCACCAAGTCGCGTAAGTAGAGAATTTAAACCCCTTCTCATGGTCAAATTTCTCAACAGCCTTCATTAGTCCCATGTTACCTTCTTGAATCAGGTCTAAGAAGTGCATACCACGGCCAACATAACGTTTAGCAATCGATACAACAAGACGTAAGTTTGCTTCAGCTAATTCTTGCTTCGCTTCTTGGTCGCCATCTAGAATACGAATTGCCAAGTCACGTTCTTCATCAGCAGTTAGTAATGACACACGACCGATTTCTTTTAAGTACATTCTAACTGGGTCATTAATCTTAACGCCAGCTGGTGCAGAAAGTTCTTCTTCCTCTGCAGCTTTGTCTTTTTCTTTTTTATCGTCTTTTTTGCTTTCATCTGTCTTAAGCTGACGAGCAGTTGGTCCACCGTCTGCATCAACGACACTAACGCCGCTGTCTTCCATTTTTTGGATTAATTTATCCATTTGGTCCGCATCGAGTTGGAAAGGTGTTGCAATTTTGTCAGTTAAATCATCATAGAAGATTGAGCCTAACAGTTTATGCTCTTTAACCACCTGATTGGTTACTTGCTCGAGTGTTTTGCCTTCTTCATTTTTATTAATGGCCATAAAAAATTCCTCCATTTCAATACGGATTATTTCTTAACAAGCTTTAGCTCTCTTGTTAGATTGACAATGTCTTCCAACAAGCGCATGGCTTGGTCTTTATCTTGTTGGCGTGTGGCTTCTGCCATCGCCCGTTTCTTTTGTTCAAGTTGTGTCTCTAAAGGAGACTTTGAACAAATAATCGTGACTATATCACTGATTTCTTGACTAGAGACATCCGATTGAAGATCAATCATCTCTATTTCAATAATCGTGGTGACTAAGTGTTGATCCTTAATCCGATCTAAAAAGCGATCGATTTGACCGACTTGCCCACTTTCTTGGTAAAACGCATCATAAAGCAAATAAATCGTCTGTAGCGATTCACTGACAAAGTTAAAATCTGTCGTTAATTCCTTTAAATAATGCCAAGCCTCTTCATAATGAAAAAGTCGATACATCAACTGACGTTCTGAAATCTGCAAAGGTGTTAGCTTTTGTTTGACGCTCATTGATTCAGTTGAAATAGGTGCTCGTCTGTCTTGCGTTTTCTTCTTAGTTTGGTCTTTTTGTTGATTCAAATAACCTGTCTGATAATCTTGGAGCTGTTTTTTAAGAACCGCTAAGTCAAGTTTAAATTCACTTGCTAAGTCCGTTAAATGCATTTCTCGTTCAATAATCGAATCAACATGGACTAAACGCTTCAATACTTCTTCTAAATACTGTAGGCGATTTGCCTCTGTATCGAGATTGAGTTTTGTTTTTAAAAAGCGTGATTGGAATTGAAAGGCCGTTTCTTTTTGATTATTGATGATATCTCGAAAAGCTTGAGCTCCCTTTTGACGGATAACGTCATCAGGGTCCATCCCTTTTGGCAAAGGAATAATAGCCAATTCAAAGCGGTTGCCCTGAGCTAATCCCTCAATCGCCTTATTCGTTGCTTCCATTCCAGCACGATCACCGTCATAGGCAATGGTAACCGAATCAACAATTTTATTTAAAATTCTAATTTGTTCTTCTGTCAGTGCTGTCCCCATAGAAGCAACACCATTCGTCACACCTGCTTGCCACGCTGAAATTACATCCATATAGCCTTCAAAAAGCACCACTTCTGAAGTTTTGCGCATTTGCGATCGGGCTTTATCTAGGTTAAAGAGAAAGTAGCGTTTAGAGAATATCGCTGTTTCAGGACTGTTTAAATATTTAGCTTCATGGAAACTCTGATCATTGAAATCATCTTCACCAGGAAGAATACGTCCAGAAAAAGCGACTACTTTTCCCTTTTCATTTCTAAGCGGAAAGATAATTCTAGAGCCAAAGCGATCAAGTAATTCTGCTGAATCACTGCGTTCTGAAAAAATGCCACTTTCTCTTAATAAGTCATCTGAATGTCGATCTCGTTTTAAAATTTGATAAGTTGTGGTCTTATTTGGAGGTGAGAATCCAATTTGGAATTCTTCAAGTAGTTCAGTCGTAAAGCCACGTTCCAGTAAATATTCGAGAGCTTTTTCTCCTGTTACTGTATTCATCAAAATCTGATGGTAGTAGGCAGACGCTGCTTCATGGATTGCAATGAGCTGTTCTTTTTTATTTTGGACAGCTGTCTTCGGTTGATTGTCGATAGCAATATCAACTTGGAGGTCGGATAATTCTGCTGCTCGTTTGACTGATTCAACAAAGTCTAACCCTTCAACTTCCATTAGAAAACGAAAAACATTACCACCTTGCCCACAACTAAAACAATGAAAAATCTGTTTCTCTTCTGTTACAGAAAAAGACGGCGTTCGCTCATCATGAAACGGACAAAAGCCAAAGTAGTTTTTCCCTCTTTTTTTAAGTTGAACATATTGACTCACAACATCAACAATATTGGTCTCTGTTCTTATTTGGTCAATTGTTTCTTCAGGTATTCGAGTTGCCATAGAATCACCTCACATACTCGCCCAATAGCAATTGAATTGGGCATAAAAATACAACTTATATTATAGCAAATTTCGCCAATATTAGCAATCAGTTGAACCATAGAAAAAGCATTAGGGCCGAGTTATACTCAGCCCTCTCGCTTAAATACTATTTTCCTGAGGGATTTTAACAAACATCAATAAAATTCCACCGATAATAAATAAAATAATAAGAGCAAAAACCCCATCTAAGGAATTGCCAGTTAACTGTGCGATAATCCCCACTAAAAAGGGTCCTACTACAGCTGCGAATTTTCCGAAAATATTATAAAAACCAAAAAATTCATTCGCTCGCTCTTTTGGAATAAGTTGGCCAAATAGTGATCGACTAAGCGATTGTACCCCACCTTGAGCGGTCCCTACTAATAATCCTAATATAATAAATGCTGTTAAGCTATCCAACTGCAAAGCATAAATACAAATAAAGGTATAAGTCACAATGCCGACGAAAATCATATTTTTAGCGCCAAAGCGTTTTGCTAAGACACCATACAATATGGAGAATGGAAAAGCAACAAACTGAACAACCAACATAACCACAATTAAATCGTTAGAAGATAGTCCTATGTCACTCCCAATAGCCGTAGCCATTTTAAAAATAGTTCCCACACCATCGATATAGAAAAAGTAAGCAATTAAGAATAAGAAAGCTTGTTTATAAGCTTTAATCCCCTTCAATGTTCCCCATAACCGTTTAAAACTATTTTTAATGAGCTGAGTCTCACGAGGAATATAAGACTTTTGTTCAACATGACGCCAGTAAGGAATCGTAAAGACAAACCACCAAATAGCGGTCATCACAAATCCTAATTTCACTAACAAGGTCTGAGAAATCGGTAAAATACCCGTCAATTGAAAAATAATAAAAATAACAAAGGGTATCGAACTTCCAATATATCCCCAACCAAAGCCAGCTGAAGAAACCCTGTCCATACGATCGTTGGTCGTAACATCAATGATCGAACCATCATAAAAGATATTTGCGCCAGAAAAACCAATCGCGGAAATCACATAGAAGATAAACAGATACAACCAACTTCCCTCTGGCGCAAACGAAAATGCCAAAGTTGCGATAATCCCACTCAATGTGAAAAAAGTAAACATGGGCATCCGTTGATTTTTATAATCAGCTAGCGCACCTAGTATAGGCGCTAAAACAGATACAATTAATGTTCCAATCGCATTGGCGTAGCCCCAGTAAGCTGTTGAGGTCGCATCACTGAGACCGCCAGAACTTGCGACCGCCTTAAAAAATAAAGGAAAAACTGCGGTTGTAATCATAATAGAGTAAGCAGAATTAGCCCAATCCTGCATAATCCAACTACGTTCTTCTTTCGTATATCTGAATTTATTTGCCGATTTTTGTTTCATGATTTGACTCCTCCATTCTAGCCGACTCTATGCTAAATATTTCTGGATAACACCCCATGCTTTGTCTTTTCCTTCGCCAGTTTCAGATGAAAAGACAATTAAATCTTGATCACTTGCTAAATTCAATGCTTTTTTAGTCCGTGAAAAATGTTGATTCCATTTTCCGCGTGGAATTTTATCTGCTTTAGTAGCAATAACCGTGTAAGGAATGCCGTAATATTCAATAAAATCTTTCATTTGAATATCATCAGCTGTTGGAGGATGACGAAAATCAACCATTAAGAACACGTGACGTAATGTTTCACGTTGTGTAAAGTAAGTTTCTAACATCTCGCCCCATTTTTCACGCTCAGTTTTAGAAACTTTTGCATAGCCGTAACCCGGCACATCAACAAAATAAAAGGTCTCATTGATTAAATAGTAGTTTAATGTTTGTGTCTTCCCTGGTTTACTTGATGTACGAGCAAGTGCTTTTCTACGAATCATTTTATTGATAAATGATGATTTCCCAACATTTGAACGTCCTGCTAGGGCGAATTCTACCAATCCTGTATCTGGGTATTGTTTCGGACTAACGGCACTAATAATCATATCTGCTTTTGTTACTTGCATAACTATCACTTCCTTTTCATGGCATAAAGAACCAATGTACGGGGTTTAGTCCTATACATTGGTTCTCCTATCTTTATTAACTAATTAATCGTTGGTCTTCTCCGTAAAGAAGTGGTTTACCTTGACCTTCGATAATGTCTTTTGTAATGATTACCTTCGTAATTTCATCACGACTTGGGATTTCATACATAATATCTAGCATGACATTTTCAATAATCGAACGAAGGCCACGTGCACCTGTATTACGCTCGATTGCTTTTTTAGCAATCCCTTCAAGTGCTGCCTCCTCGAATTCAAGCGTCACGCCATCTAATTCAAGTAATTTTTGGTATTGTTTGACTAAAGCGTTCTTTGGCTCAGTTAAAATTCTTACAAGGTCGCTTTCTGTTAATTTTTCCAAAGCAGCCATAATTGGCAAACGACCGATAAATTCAGGTATTAAACCGAATTTTAATAAGTCTTCTGGAATAATTTGTTGCATCAAGCTCTTGTCGCTTTCTTCTTTTGCTTTAGCAGAATTAAAGCCAATAACTTTTTCGCCAAGTCTTTCTTTTACAATCGTTTCAACGCCATCAAAAGCACCACCAACAATAAATAGAATATTAGTTGTGTCGAATTGAATAAATTCTTGATGTGGGTGTTTACGACCGCCTTGAGGTGGAACATTTGCTACTGTACCTTCAAGAATTTTCAGTAAAGCTTGCTGTACGCCTTCACCACTTACATCGCGTGTAATCGATACATTTTCACCTTTACGGGCAATCTTGTCAATTTCATCAATATAAATAATGCCACGTTGTGCGCGTTCGACATCGTAGTCTGCTGCTTGAAGGAGTTTGAGTAAGATGTTTTCAACGTCTTCTCCCACATAACCTGCTTCTGTTAAACTTGTCGCATCTGCAATCGCAAATGGAACATCTAAAATACGTGCTAGCGTTTGACCTAGGAAGGTTTTACCTGATCCTGTTGGTCCGATGAGACAGATATTACTCTTTTGTAATTCTACTTCACCATCTTTTTGATTAGCCATTTGAGTGATTCGTTTGTAATGATTATAAACAGCAACAGATAATGATTTTTTAGCACTATCCTGTCCAATTACATATTCGCTTAAAATATGACGAATTTCTTGTGGTTTAGGTACGTCACCGAATTCTACTGTTTCGTTGCTGTAGATTTCTTCTTCCATAATTTCCTTGCACAAATCGATACATTCGTTACAAATGTATACATCTGGACCAGCAATAATTTTCTTTACTTGGTCAGACGATTTTCCGCAAAAGGAACAATGAATGCTTGTGCCATCATCTCGGAACATATGCATTCCCCTTTCTAACTGATGTATGTCATTTCAACTTGATACTTCTATTTTACCATAAAAGCTAAAAGTAGATAGTCAAGCTTTTTTATAATGCACTTTATCTTAACACATATTAGTCAAATCACAAATAATCTGTTTATCTTTCTCAAAAAAATAAAGAGACATTGCTTGCGGCAGATGTCTCTTTATAAAATCAAGCGAATTATGCTTCTACTGAAGAATCAGTAATCAAAGTCATAGCTTTCTTCATTTGGATATCGTTTGTTAACATATCGTCATTGATTAATGAACGAACACGTTTAACATCCATGTTGTATTGTGTAGCTAGTGTTGCGATTTCTTCGTTAATTTCTTCTTCAGTTACTTCAAGGCCTTCTGCTTTGATAATAGCTTCAAGAACTAGTGTTGTTTTTGTACGAACATCAGCATCTTGTTCCATTTGTTTGTGAAGGTCTTGTTCAGTTGTACCAGTAATTTGGTAGTACATTTCTGGTGAAATACCTTGACGTTGCATATCGTTCAAGAATAGATCCATTTGGCGGTGAACTTCGTCATGAACCATTACGTGTGGTAATTCAACAACTTCTGCATTATCAACTGCTTGACGGATTGCTGCTTCTTGAACAACTTCGTCAGCTACAGCATTTTTGCTTTCTTCTAATTCTTTACGAATTTTAGCTTTTAATTCATCCAAAGATTCAACTTCGTCGTCTAAGTCTTTAGCGAATTCATCGTCTAGAGTTGGTAATTCTTTTGTTTTAACTTCGTGAACAACAACTTTGAATGTTGCTTCTTTACCAGCTAAATCAGCTGCATGGTATTCTTCAGGGAATGTTAGAACAACATCTTTTGCGTCGCCAGCTTTTGAGCCAACTAATTGTTCTTCAAATCCTGGAATAAATGAGTTAGAACCTAATTCTAGTGAATGGTTTTGGTCTTTTCCACCTTCAAACGCCTCTTCACCTATGAATCCTTCGTAGTCGATAACAACTGTATCGCCTTCTGCTGCTGCATCTTCTTTCAATACTAATTCAGCATGACGTTCTTGGCGTTGTTTCAATGCATCTTCAACATCTGCATCTGATACTTCGCGATCTTGTTTCTCAACTGTTAAGTTTTTGTATTCGCCTAGTTTAACTTCTGGTTTTACAGTAACTTCCGCTGTCATAACCCAAGCTTCGCCTTTTTCCATGCTCTTAATATCAATCTTTGGTTGAGCAACTGGATCAATTCCTGCTTCTTTAACAGCAGCTTCATAAGCAACTGGTAGAGCAGCATTCAATGCATCTTCGTATAATGATTCTTCGCCGTATTGTTTGTTAAATACGTGACGAGGAATTTTTCCTTTTCTAAATCCAGCAACAGAAATGTTCTTTTTAACACGGTTAAATACGTTATCCATTTCAGTTTTAATTGTTTCTGCAGGTATTTCAAATGTTAGGACACCTTCATTAGTGCCTGTTTTTTCCCAATTTGCAGTCATTATCTTTCCTCCAAAAATCTATCATTTTTCGCAATGGTCCAACCATTGCATACTAAGCCAGTGTACACTAGAAACGCTTTATTGTAAATAAAAAAACCCTGCGCATTTGTGAGGAAACTTGAAAAATAAGAAATTGGTGGTAAAATCTTACAGAATTGACTATATACTAGGGCTAAATAAAAAATTAGAAAAACTTTAAACGATTTATTTACCCATTTCTAAAAAATATTGCTACAATTCAATAGAGGAAGTGAGAAATAATGAACTATCCAAATGGAAAAACGTATATAAACAACCAACCTTCTTCAAAGAAAACAAAAGCAGATCGCCCTGTCCAATATGGCAAGCGCGGGATGACATTGGAGGAAGAAATCACACAATCAAATACGTTTTACTTGGAGCGACAAGTGGCGGTCATTCACAAAAAGCCAACGCCTATCCAAGTTGTCAAAGTGGATTATCCAAAGAGAAGTGCTGCGGTCATTAAAGAAGCTTATTATCGGCAATCATCAACAACTGACTTTAATGGCATTTATCGTGGTTTTTATATTGATTTTGAGGCTAAGGAAACACGCAACAAGCAATCTTTTCCCCTCAAAAACGTCCATGACCATCAAATTATTCATATGGACCACTGTCAAAAACAAGGCGGGATTTGTTTTGTCATGATTCGTTTTTCTGAATTAAATCGTGTTTTTCTATTAGAAAGCCACTTTTTATCAGAGTTTTGGTCCAATCAACATAAAGCTGATGGTCGTAAATCCATTCCCCTGTCGTTTATAGAGGAATATGGCTATGAAATTTCATACGGCTACCAACCCATCCTCGATTATCTAAAAGTTGTTGATGATATTATCAAAAAGAAAACAGAGGTGAATCAACATGCCAAATAATGGGCAAACAAGAGTCTCTAGAAGTCAAAAAAAGCAACCTAAAGGCAGAAAAAAGACGGTAAAAAAGAATAAAAAAGGATTATGGAAGAAACTATTCCTCGGATTAATTGCCATTGGTTTTATTGGTCTTTTATCAGGAGCAGGCCTTTTCTTCTATTATGCATCAAACTCACCAGAAATAAATCGTGATGAATTAGTTGATACTATTCCATCACAATTACTTGATATAGATGGTGATGTCTTTATTGAAATTGGGGCTGGATCACAAAACCAAGAATTAGTTGATATGGAAGATATTCCTCAAGTCTTAGCAGATGCGATTATTTCTATTGAAGATCAACGCTTTTATAGCCACATTGGTGTCGATCCGATTCGAATAGCCGGAGCATTGATAGCTAACGTTCGCGGTGGCGGCATTTCTCAGGGTGGAAGTACGATTACTCAGCAGTTAATTAAACTAGCTTACTTCTCTACTTCTGAAGAAGATCAAACCCTTGAACGGAAAGCCCAAGAGGCGTGGATGTCCATTCAATTAGAAAAAGAATTAAATAAAGATGAAATTTTAGCGCTCTATATCAATAAGGTTTATATGGCAAACAATGTCTACGGTATGGGAACTGCTGCTGAATATTATTTTGGAAAAGAACTAAGTGAGATTAATTTAAGTGAAGCTGCCATTTTAGCAGGTATGCCACAAGCGCCTTCTTTCTATGATCCTTACCTTAATCCTGAAGAAACAACAGAAAGACGCGACCTTGTTTTATATATGATGGTTGAAAATGAGAAAATAACCCAAGCTGAAGCGCAAGAAGCAATGAGCATATCAGTAGCGGATGGTCTTGTTGATCACTCAAACGATACTGATCTTTCTTTAGTCGTCGATGCATACATTCAACTTGTTATGGACGAGGTAAGAGAAAAAACAGGTTTAGATGTTGAAATGGGTGGTTTAGTTGTTCAAACGAATTTAGATTTAGATGCACAACAACGCTTATATGATATTGTTAACTCCGATGACTACATTACTTTCCCAGATGACGAACTGCAAACAGCGGCCACTATGGTTGATGTTAATACAGGTGCCATTAATGCCGTTATTGGGAATCGGAAAATTAATAATCAATTAGCCGTTAACTACGCTAATCAAACGATTCGAAGTGTCGGATCAACCATCAAGCCGTTGATTGATTTTGCACCGGCGATAGAATACTTAAACTATTCAACTGGTAGCCTGATAGTCGATGAAAGATGGACTTACCCTTCTGATGGTGTTGAGCTCTATAACTACGATAGACTGTTTAAGGGCGATATGACAATCAGAGAATCTTTAGTCGATTCTAGAAACGTGCCTGCAGCAAAACTTCTTCAAGAAGTTGGCTTCGACAATGCTAATTCCTTTTTAAATCGCCTAGGCATCAAAATTTATAATGGTAATCAACAGGAACTAGTGGATTCAAATGCCATTGGTGGAGAAATTTCAAATGTTAATCTAGCTGCTGCTTATGGTGCCTTTGCAAATGGTGGTACTTATTATGAGCCATATACCGTTCAATCCGTAACAGCATCTGACGGCGAAACATTTGAGTTCCAATCATCAGGAACAGAAGCGATGAAGGACTCAACAGCTTATATGGTAACAGATATGCTGAAAGATGTTATTCCACAAAGCGCTCCTGAAGCCGACATTAGTGGTCTAGTACATGCTGGAAAAACAGGCACAACTGACTACTTGGAAAGTGAGTTAGATTCCGTTGGCGGCGTTGGCGTAGATAATATTGGGAAAGATTCTTGGTTTGTTGGTTATACACCAAGTCACTCAATAGCAGTTTGGCTGGGGTACGCTCAACCACTGGAATACGGCAATTACCTTGATTATGAAACACGAAAAATTACCCGTTATATTTACAGTGAATTAATGAGTTACGTTTCGCAAGATTTACCGTATGAAGATTGGACGAGACCTGATTCAGTGGTAGAAGCAACTATGGAAAAATTCTCGAATCCAGTTATGAAACCTGGTCCAAACACCCCTTCAAATATGACGATTACAGAATTATTTGTCAAAGGGTTTGAGCCTACTCAAGTTTCTAAAAAATATGGTGAGAAGCTAACCGCACCTACTGGGTTAAAAGCCTCTTACGGTAAGGATAAAAAAGAATTAACTATTTCATGGGATGCTTATAAACTAACAGCTGAAGATAACCGTACGCCACAGTTTACTGTTACGGCTGGTGGACAAAGTCAAACGACAACCGAAACAAAAATTGTTATTAAAAATCCTCAGCCAGGAGATATTGCCATTAGCTTGATCGCCAAAGTTGGTTCTAACAACTCACCTGCTGCGACTATTACTATAAAGATTGAAGAGGAAAAAGAGGAAGAAAAAGAAGAGGAGAAACCTGAAGAATCTTCAAGCGAAAGCCAGTCTTCAAGTTCTCAAGCAGAAACTTCCTCAGAACCGGCTTCAAGTGTTGAAGAATCAAAACCTGATGAGTCAACTCCTCCAGCAAACCCAGCTCCAGAGGAATCTAGCAGTCAACCTGCTCCAACCGAGCCTGCTGGTTAATATATGAATACATGAAAGCCGTCAGTTTTCTGCTGACGGCTTTTTTTCGGTGGAATATGTCGAGTAGAACATTTTTCATCGCTCACTCGACATTTCCCACCAATTATTTACAAAAAACAGATTGAAACGTCTCTCTTAATGAGCTTCGTCTCAATCTGTTTGCTTTTTTATTCTTCTAACCAGTTAAACAGCGGAATCAGTTCCTCTTCATCATCAGTAGGAGTTGGTTCTTTATATTGCGAGTGAGCAAATCGCTTGGTTTCTTGCTTGGCTTGGCTAGAAGAGCGAATATTCTTCTTATCCCATGATAGTAAAATGCGATCGATATATTTCAAGCTATATTTTTGGTTTAAGACTGCTTCTCTTAAAGCTTCTAAAATAATGTCCTGAGAATAGTGATCGCGATCGAGCCATTCACCAATAGTTTGCATTTCAATAGGTGTCAATAGGCGGCCAAATTCTTGTTGGAAGATTTCAAGTAAATTGATTGATTGCTGTTTTTCTTCAAACTGACCTTTTTTCCGACTCAGCAATTCTTGCAACTTCTTATATAAAGGTAGTAAGGAATAGCGATCGACAACCTTACCTTGATCATCTTTTTCAGTTGAAATGGAGATAATATTCTTTTGGATAAGGCTATGAAGAATTGAAAAAATATCAGCCTCTCTCCTACCCATGCGGTTAGCTATTTCTGCCATATTTGGAAAAAAAACAGACTGATCAAGATAACTTTGCATCTGAATAATAAAAATTAACTCCGTTTCATCTAAGCCAATTGTCGCATAGTGGTGAAGCAAACTGTTATGAATAACTGTTTGACCACTAGCTAGCCATAATTCAAGTGAATCAGTCATGTTTTAAAACCTCTCTTTTAAAAAAAGTGGAACAGCTCTCATATGCAACTGTTCCACTAACATTATTTATTATGGATAAATACGGTTTAACAAACGTGGGAATGGGCTTGATTCGCGAATATGTTCGATTCCTGAAATCCAAGCTACTGTACGCTCTAATCCAAGGCCAAATCCAGAATGCGGAACTGAACCATATCTTCTTAAATCTAAATACCAGTTATAATCCTCTAAGCTTAAACCAAATTTCTCAATTTGTTCACTTAGTTTGTCATAATAAACTTCACGTTCACTTCCGCCGATGATTTCGCCGTAACCTTCTGGCGCAATCATATCCGCACATAGAACAACGTCATCACGATCTGGATGTTCTTTCATGTAGAATGGTTTAATTGCTTTTGGATAATTTAAAATAAAGACAGGTCGATCAGATTGGTTAGCGATGAATGTTTCATGCGGTGATCCAAAGTCATCTCCCCACTTAATATCGTCGAAGCCATTCTCATTCAATAACGCAATTGCATCATCGTAAGAAATACGGTCGTAAGGTAGTTGGGTGTAACGTTTTAGAGCCTCTTTATCACGTTCAAGCACATCTAAATAGTAATCACAGTTATCCAATACAGATTGTACTAAGAAGCTAACATAATTTTCTTGAACAACTAAGCTGTCGTCTTGAGACATAAATGCCATTTCAGGCTCAATCATCCAAAATTCAATCAAGTGACGACGTGTTTTTGATTTTTCAGCACGGAATGTTGGTCCAAATGAGAAAACTTTTCCAAAAGCCATTGCTGCAGCTTCCATATAAAGCTGACCACTTTGTGATAAGTAAGCCTCTTGGTCAAAATACTCCGTATGGAACAGTTCAGTTGTTCCTTCTGGTGCGCTTCCTGTTAAAATAGGTGGATCAATTTTTAAGAATCCCTCTTTATTAAAGAATTCGTAAGTTGCACGGATAATTTCATTTCTAATTTTCATGATGGCATGTTGTCTACTTGAACGTAACCATAAATGGCGGTGGTCCATTAGGAATTCAGTACCATGTTCCTTTGGTGTGATTGGGTAGTCATGGCTTTCACCAAGAACTTCAATATTTTGAACAAGTAATTCATAGCCTAATTTTGAACGGCTATCTTCTTGAACGATACCATGCACAATAACAGATGTTTCTTGTGTTAATGATTTAGCTACGTCGAAAATTTCTTCGCCGACATCATTTTTAACAACGATCCCTTGGAAGTAGTGATCGCCATCTCTTAGTTGTAAGAAGGCAATTTTACCACTACTACGTTTATTTGTTATCCATGCTCCAATTTTTACTTCTTTACCAACAAAATCTTTGGCTTGTTTCATTGTTATTAGTTCCAACAATTATTTCCCCTTCACTTCATTAATTGTTTTTTTTCATTTCTATAAACTGTTTCATACGGTTAACAGCCTCTAGTAAAACAGACTCTTCTAATGTGTAGCTAATTCGGATAAAGTTTGGTGCTCCAAATCCTTCTCCAGCTACAACCGCGACTCCTGCTTCTTCAATCAAACCGAGAGCAAAATCAGAAACCGATTGATAACCGGTCATCTTAGCAGCTTCACTACAATCAGCGAAGACATAGAAAGCACCCTGTGGTTTCGTTACTTTGAAGCCGGGTAGTTTTTCAATCAACGGGTAAACATAGTTTAACCGCCCTTCAAAAATCGTTCTCATCTCTTCTACAAAGTCTTGGCTAGAGCTTATTGCTGCTAGTGCACCATATTGACTTGGACCAGCTGGATTTGATGTTGAATGACTTGAAAGCTCCACCATCTTGTTAATAATCGCTTGATCACCAATCGTATAACCGATCCGCCAGCCGGTCATGGCATAACTTTTCGATACACCATTAATTAAGAAGGTCTGTTTCTTGATTTCATCAGACAATGATGCAATCGAAACAGCTTCATTTCCGTTATAGCAAAGACGGTAATAGATTTCGTCCGCAACAATTATCATATCATGTTTTACTGCCCAATTTCCAAGCTCTTTTAATTCTTCTTTAGAATAAACTGTTCCGGTTGGATTGTTAGGCGAATTAAGAATAATGGCTTTTGTACGAGCGCTTCGTTTTTCTTCCAATTCTTGAACAGAAACTTTAAAACCGTTGTCCGCTTTTGCTGTTACAATAATAGGAACACCTTCTGCTAGCTTCACTTGTTCCGTATAGCTAACCCAGTAAGGAGATGGAATTAACACTTCATCTCCCTCATCTAGGATGACTTGAAACAAGGTATATAAGGCGTTTTTTGCGCCTTCTGTTACAATAACTTGGCTCGCTTGATAATCTAATCCATCATAACGATGATGGTAATCAACAATGGCTTGACGAAGTGGCAAAATGCCCGCAGTTGGTGTGTAATGATTTGCCCGATTATCTAGAATAGCTGCAATAGCAGCATCTTTCACTTCTTGCGGCGGATTCAAATCTGGTTCCCCAACTGTTAAACTAATAATATCTTTCCCTTTTTCCTTCATTTCTTTTACTTTAGCAGCGGTTGCTAAAGTGGGAGATTCTTCAATCACAGACATTCGTTTTGAAATGTGGAACATCTTCTCAACCCCATTCTATATACTTTGATATTCTTTTAATAGTTCGCCTGTTCTGACTGACAGCCAAACATATTCTAACTGACCATTTGAATCTTTATAAGCAACTTCCCAAAAAGGTTCGTTGTCTTCGATACCTAAACGCGCTTCAAGCACCTTAGCAGGTTCTTTTATGGATTTAAGAATAGCCTTCGCTTCACTCTCTGTTACAACTTCTTCAGCGTTAAGTACGGTCATGTCCCCACCATCTTGCTTAACCATCACATAGAGGTACTCATTTTCAGACGTATAACCTGCTACAGTGAAATAAGTATCGTTACTGCCGTTATACCAATAAAAGTTCTCTACTTTCTGAATATCGGCATTCTCTTTAGCAATTTGAGATACTTCTATCTCCGCTTGATCCATCGGTTGTTGCGAATAGAATAAAATAGAATAAGAGCTGACAATTAATACAAAAAGAACAACAATCAGTCCCATTACAATATTTCTCTTCAAAAAAGTACCCTCTTCCTTTAATTTTGGCTATAAAAAATCTACTCTCTAATCATACTCAAATTTAGAGGAAAAAGAAATCAGTCACGCTCTTTTTTAGTGAATTCTTTGATTTTAGCTTCGACATATTCTAATGGCATCGTAATCAATTCACTGCCACTTGGCAATAATTTCTTAATCTTATAAGCATATGAGCTAGCTAAAATCCGATTGTCCAAACAAATAACTAACCCCTCATCACTATCCTTGCGATTAATCCGACCGATTCCTTGCATAAACTTAGATAACATTTTTGGTAATAAATCCTGTTTAAAACTATTTTTTGAAACACTTTCTAAGTAACCAGATATGGCAATGTTTTCTGGGCTAGCTGGCGACTCAAATGGCAGTCGTGTAATAACTAAGACATCAATAGACTGGTCTGGAAAGTCAATGCCTTCCCAATACATGCCGCTTCCCAACAAAACAGCCTGACTAGACTCAGAAAAACGTCTGAAAATCCGTTTTCTACTCCCACTGAATCCTTGTGCTAATACTTCTATCTCATTATCGCGGTAAGCAGCGTTACTCCGAACATGATTAAAGACATCCTCTAATGCTTGATTGGCATTAAAGAGCATTAACATTTTATGCGGGCTTTCAGTTGCCGTTTCCACAATAAAACGAGCGATTGATTTTGTCCATTTTTGATAATCTGTCTCATGCAAGTTAGGAATATCAGACGGAACAAGGATGGTCATATTTTTTTGGATCTCATTTTTAAACGAATAAGTGTAATCAGCTAATTTTTCAATTCCTAATTTTCTTGCAGAGTAACCTTTCGCTTCTTCTGTCATTAAGGTCGCACTAATATAGGCTGTTTTTAAGAACGTTTCTTGAATCTGCTCTTGCAACTGATGACCGCTATTCCAGTTGGCTTTTTTCAAGCTATAAAAAAGATGGACAGCTTGCATATCAAGCTCTAAAGAAACATAATCAAATTCTGATATATCGGCAAAAGAAAGCAAATGATAGCTCAGCTTCTCAACTTTAATAATCAGATTTTGAACACGTTTATTAAACTCAGATTCTTCATAACTAACCGTTGAATCAAGATACCGTTTAGCGGTCAAGACAACCTCATCGATATGATGATTGATTTTCTTGAGTGTTCGTTTGAAGAAAACATCTGCTATGACAGCTGAATCTAAGTTAATCTTCCGATCAATCATGTCATTTTTTGTCTGTTCACTTAAATAATCTTCAAGGCTTTCTAAACTCATCGCTAATTGGCCTAGCGCGAATTCAACATTAATCAACTCATAGTGAGGAAAGGATTGAGTGGCTCTACTCTCTAAATGCTCACGGTAGGTTCTCACATCTGTAGAGAATTTCTCGATTTTTCGTTTAGACATGGTGATAGGTAGAGAAACGCTCTTATTTTCTTGATAAATATCAGGTAAGCGGTGAGCTTCGTCGACCAACAAATATGGTTTTTTTATTTTTGATAATTCCTTAATCATATCAAAATGATGCGTTAAAAAAGCATGGTTCGTCACTAATATACTAGCTTTTTCAGCCTCTTGATGATAGTGATATAAAAAATCAACCTCATGCCACTTGCCATCAATAGGTTCATCATTATACTGATACGAAACGGCTTCAAGTAAAGCAGATGTTTGGTGGCTGTTACTTAATTCTGACAAATCACCCGTATTTGTTTCTGTTAACCAGACAAATAGACTCATAGCGACAAGTCCATCAATAGTTGAGAGATTATCTAAGGCCGTTTTAGCGAATCGTTCCAAATGAATAAAATGGGTCTTGCTCTTTAATGAAGCGACATTTGCTTGAAAAGGTAAATGAGCCAATAAACGTTCTAGAGTGGCCTGTAATTGCTCTTGCAACAATAAGGTTGAACTACTGATGACCACTTTTTGATCAGGATTAGCTGCCAGCAATGAAGGAATCAAATAAGCATAAGTCTTCCCCATTCCGGCTGGTGCCTCAATGGCTAGAATTGCTTCATCATCCTTGAAGAATGAGTCAATCATCGTCATCATTTTGGCTTGAGGCGGTCGGTAGCGGTAATTAAGTTTATTTAAAAAGCCAGGATCAAGAAAGCCTTCAATAGCGAGCGTTTCTTTCACTCGATGAGCAGTTTGTTCATTAAAAGCGGTTTTCTTTTTAAGAGCAATTCCTTCCACAACAATAACATCATCAGATAGTTCTGCTTTTATTTCTAATGCCATTGTTAAACAACTATCAAAAAATAAAGAGGTATCTTTCTGAGTGTGCCCAGCTAGTTGTGCGAGCTTTTCTAGTGTCACTAATGGTAATTCTACTGCTTTTTTCATGAGTAATAAGAATAACTCAGCGGTTGCTCGCGCATCTCCTGCTGCATCATGAATATTTGTATGGTCAATATCAAATTGCTTAGATAAGTCCGATAAGCGATAGCTATGACAAGTCGGATATAATATCTTTGTCAATTCAACGGTATCAATCCCTTTTTGAGTAAGTGGTGGCAATCCCGCATCCACAAATGATTCATTTAAAAACACATAATCAAAACCAATGTTATGGGCTACAATGATGCAGCCGTCTAATAGATTATAAAGATAGTCAGCCACATCTTCAAAATAAGGGGCATCTCTAACATCTTTATTACTAAATCCAGTTAATTCTCTGATGAGTGGTGGAATCGTTTGACCTGGATTGACCACCACGTTATAGTCTTGAATCAATTGCTTGTCTTGAATCAAGCTAATACCTATTTGGAATATTTTATGTCCTTTTCGATAACTCGAACCTGTCGTCTCCAAATCAACAACAGCATAAATTTCATTCTTATAGCTCATTTTATACTGCTCCAATTCACATATCTGTACTTCATCTATTTTACTAAAAAAACAGCAATAGTTGTAGTCTTTCCCGTAAAGATTCCATTAAATAAGCAAAAGAAAAGAGCCTTATCTAACGATAAGGCTCAATTGAATGATGATAATTAGTTTTCAGGATAAATTTCAGTGACATCTTTATGAGGGTCAATCACAATGTAAAGCGTATCATCAACAACTTTTGATGATTGGTATTCATTATCGTTGCCATCAGTATCTAGAGCTTTGTACGGGAAATAAATACGGTCGCTTTGAACAATAACATCTGACTTTGGATGATCTTCATCTTGGTAAAGAATATCCATCATTTCAATATCTTGATATTTTCTTACACGATCGAACATACCCGCTTCGATTCCACCCAAGTTAATATCAACTGATTTAACATGGTCTGCTTCTTGATAAATTTCAATTCTTAAAGATTCACATGGATGAATTTCTTGGAATTCACTGTTTCCAATACGACCATATGATGTTGTCACTTGTTTTATCCACAAGTCACCTATATTTTCACGACTAATCGTCCAAGTTTCACCGTTACGGAAAATAAATTTCAAGCTTGACATTACTTTTTTCATTTTCTCACTCCTGACTTATCTTTCATATGAATATTTTATCACAATTTACATAAAATGAAAAGACATAACTCAAAAAATTAAAATGCTTTTATCTATTTAAAGGTATTTTTTTACTTGTCGAACAAAACGACAGTTTGTTAAAAAAATCATAAACTTTTCTTTTTAATGATTTTCCGCTTATGTTCCCCAATGGCAATAATGTCATCATCACTGCGAACGACAAGCGAAAACGAATAGGCCTTGCTTGATAATTCTTTTATTCTGCTTTCGATTTCCACGTTAGATCCTAATCCTGTTGTTGAGTGATAATTCAAACTGATGAAGCGACTGACAGAAACATCATCATCTTCCAATAACCCTTCTATCATCGCTTTGCAAGCTTCTTCGATGTAAAAGATTAATCGTGAAGAGGATAAAAAAGCATGGTCTGTAAAGTCGAATGAATCATCACAGTCTTCCTTTTTTACAGTAAAGTTGCTATAACTTACTTCATCTAAATAAATGGAGCGTCTTTTAAGGATAAAATCTTTAATAGCCGCTTCATCATTAGCAAGCTGTTGGTTGATAATCCGTTTCTTGACATCATTTAAAATGACACCCAAATATGGACCTCCACGATTAAAACCAAGTAATTGGATAACATCATTCCCATTTATCTTCATATCTTGAGCAGAATGAATCGGAAGTGTTTTATCTAGTGCTAACAGACGGTTAATATCATTTTCGATGCCAAATCCAGTAACAATATGCTCAATTTCTAAGGCAATATCAACACCTGTTTCGAATAACAGCTGGTTGTCCCAGAAATGCTCTAAACGGGCTCTTAAGGCTGTTAGAGCTATTCTAACGTTAGTTATTTCCTTGTTTGACAGCTTCCACGCTCTTAAAAACCCTGTCGCTTCCTCATCTGTAATCTTTAAAAAATAAAGGAGGACTGTCCACGCCATAAGTGGCGACTGAAATTGAAGTGGAAATAAGGCCAGATCAATTAAATCGTCTCCCCTATTTTGGAATCCTGGGCACATTTGGAATAAGCGTGTTTCTACAAAAAACTTGATCCCTCCCTTTCTATTCCGACCGATTAGGAGTTTTGTCCATTCTTCTCGTGTCCGTTCGACAGCAATTTTTGAGAGTAACGGATGATAGTAGCGAACTGCTTCTTTGGTATTCTCTTCTACTTCAAACGCTAACTGGCTCATAAAGCGTGCTGCTCGCATCATTCTTAACGCATCTTCACGGAATCGTTCAGAGGGATTACCTACTGCTCGGATAATCTTTGCTTTTATATCCCGCTGTCCATCAAAAGGATCTTCCAATTGACCTTGGCGGTTTAATGCTATCGCATTAATCGTAAAATCACGTCGTTTGAGATCCTCTCTCAAACTCCTCACATAGTTTACTTTTTCAGGTCGTCGAAATTTTTCGTACTTTGATTCTGTTCGAAAAGTCGTAATTTCATATGTTTCTTTTTCATGTAAAACCATTACGGTACCGTGTTGAATTCCGACATCAAACGTCACTGGGAAGAAGCGTTTAATTTCTTCCGGAGTTGCGCTACTAGCAATATCCACATCTGAAATGGGCAGGCCTAATAAGGTATCTCGGACACCCCCACCTACAAAATAAGCTTCATAACCCTCTTTTTCAATTCGTTCTAAAATGGAGGATGCTTTATTAAATTCAGGTATTTGCTTTATATTAATCATGTCAAATCCAATCTATTACTCTTAGAGCGAGTAATCTATATCTTATTTTTTTCATCCATTGCTTTTAACTCTTTTGTATACAAGTTAAAATCGTCTTGATTATTATCAACAAGCGCTTGATCAATCAAAATCATGAGTTGATTTTTTCTTTCTTGCCAAGATAAACGTGTCAATGATTCTTCAACACGAGTAATCAGCTCTGCTGAAAATTGATCTTCGACTTCTAAAAATGGGTTCTCTTCAAGTACACCATAACGAGACAGAATGTGATAGGCATCATCAAAATAGAGTTCTAGGAAAAAATCTTCTTTCCAGTTCAGACGTAGGTCATGAAAAGCTTGTTCCGGATCATCAAACCGTTTCCCTTCCTTAAAATAAACGAATGGCTCATTGGAGCTACCAACAGTCGCTAGCCCCATACCTCGGTTGGTTAAGGCGATGTCTTCAACAAAATGGATGTTTTTTAATAGCAGTTCATGATTTAATAAATAGTTTAAAATCCATAGTGATTCTCTTCTTTTGAGCTGGTAATTTTGGATAAACCATGTAATGAATGATTTCTTTTCTTCCAGAGTTGGCCGTTTCATATTCTCCTCCCCTTTCGGTTTTTACTCACCCGCTAATAAATGGTCTCTTAATTCATTGAAATAAGGATGATTAGCATCTAACATTAGCGCCTTAGCTACTAATTCTGCTAATTTCTCTTGGTTCCCTTCTTCTCTTAAAAAGTCACTGTAATCTTCTAAGAAGGATAAGTTATCCGCTAATGTCAGATAGGCTTGTTCAAACGCTAACCCTGCCTTGTCGTAATCTTCAAGTTCATTATAAGCTTTTGCTAATCGCCATTGGAATTGTTGATTTTGCTTATTGGCGTCATCCTCAGCTTCAATCACGTTGACGACTTCTTCAAAAGCATCTTGACCGATCAACAAATCTAACTTCAACAACTGCGCTTCCATTAAATCTGGCTCTAATCCCAGTGCACGGTCTAGAGCAGCTTCTGCTTCTACCTTATTATCTAACTTAAGGTTTAATTTAGCTTCTAACAAATAATAATCTGCTTGGAAGGCGTTGACAGCAATCGCTCGCTTGATCATTTCAAGCGCTTCTTGATGTTGATGGTCTTCCTCTAACGAGACTGCTAAATAGTAGTAAGCCGTATTATAGTCAGGATCCTTCTCAAGTAGCTGTTCCAAAATTTTAATAGATCGGTTATACTGCTTCACTTGCAAATAAGCAAATCCTAGCTGGAATAAACTATCAGACGTATGTTGATCATCATAAAGTTGCTCCAGATACTCAATCCCTTCTTCAAAATTACCAATCACATTATGGCAGTCTGCTAATAAAATAAATAGGTTTTCTTGCCACATATCCACAGTGTCTTTTTCAACTAAATCTTCATAGAGACTAATGGCTTCTTTATATTTTCCATTTGAATGGTATAACTGTGCCAGTGCATAAGTTAAAACAACCTCATCTGGCAAGATTTTCATAGCTTCTTTAATCTTGTATTCACTAACTTCGTAAAGTCCCATTGTTTGATAAGCATCTGCCATCATTAATAAGGCGTTTGGATATAAGTCACTCGTTTGATCGATTTGGAGAAGAATATCCAGTCCATCCTCAATCCGATTTTGATCAATGGCGATTTCGGCCAAGAATAAATCCCATTCAGTTAAACCTGGAGCTATTTCCTTTAGTAAATCATAAACATCCTTAGCTTGGTCTAAAAAGCCTGCTAAGTGTAATGCTTGGCCGAATTCTGCAAGTCCATTGACATCTTGCTCTTCCTTCGACTGCTTAAGCGATTCTTCAAAATGAACGAACGCTTCTTCTTGTTCGTTGAGCCTAATTGCTTCAAACATTTTTTTTGCTTCATTATTCAATACGTCCACCTACCCTATGCTTCTGAATTCATTTTACCACAATCTTAAATTTCTGTAAGTAAATGGCTATTTTTAGACAATAAAAAAACCGAAGACATCATGTCTTCGGTCTAGATAAGTTTAATTACCCTTTAACTGCATCTTTCAATGCTTTACCTGGTTTGAAAGCAGGTACTTTAGTTGCTTCGATTTGGATTTCTTCCCCTGTTTGAGGGTTACGTCCTTTACGAGCAGCACGGTCACGTACTTCAAAGTTACCAAATCCGATAACTTGAACTTTTTCACCGTTTTGTAAAGCTTCTTGAATTGCTTCAAATAATGCATCTACAGTAGCTGTAACTTCCTTTTTTGTAAGGTTTGTTTTATCAGCAACGCGTTCTACTAATTCAGCTTTGTTTGTCATGTTGTTTTCACCTCCTGCCAAAAAAAGAAGATCCATGCTTTTATAGCTATCTATTAAAAAACATGATGAACTACTTTTGAGTGGTCCAAAAATAGTGAAGGACTACCAACTTTTCATCGGTAATTCCTAATACAGAATATCATAGAATAGTTGGTACTGCAATGATTATAACGTTTTTTCGACCGTTATTTCACTTTATTTCTTTTGTCTTGCAATAATTCTAAATGGTGTACCATCAAAACTAAAGGTGTTTCGAATTTGATTTTCAATAAAGCGCTCATAAGAAAAATGGAGTAACTCTGGATCATTTACAAACAAGACAAATGTTGGTGGTTTAGAGCCAACTTGTGTCATGTAATAGATTTTCAAGCGTCTTCCTTTATCAGTTGGCGTAGGGTTTCTCGCAATAGCATCCATTAGGACATCATTCAATAACGATGACGAAATACGACGATTTTGAGATTCGCTAACCTCTTTAATTTTGTCAGGAATTTGAACAAGGCGTTGTTTAGTTAACGCAGATACATAAATAATCGGCGCATAAGATAAATATTGAAACTCATCACGAATTTTTTCTTCAAACTTATTCATCGTGTGATTATCTTTTTCAATTTTATCCCACTTATTAACGACAATTACAATACCCTTACCTGCATCATGAGCATAACCGGCAACACGTTTATCTTGTTCTTGAATACCTTCTTCAGCATTCAATACCATTAAGACAATATCAGAGCGGTCAATCGCACGCATTGCACGCATCACACTGAATTTCTCAGTTGATTCTGTTACCTTTCCACGTTTACGAATACCAGCCGTATCAATCATTTTAAATTTGACACCTTCGTCGTCAACAAAGCTTGTATCAATGGCATCACGCGTTGTACCTGCAATGTCTGATACAATCACGCGGTCTTCACCTAAAATGGCATTCACAAGCGATGATTTCCCAACATTTGGTCGACCAATTAAACAGAAATTAATCACATCTTCTTCATCTTGGAAATGTTCTTCTGGTGGCAACTCAGATACAACTGCATCCAACAAGTCACCTAGGCCTAGACCGTGACTTCCTGAAATCGGATATGGTTCGCCTAATCCTAAACTATAAAAATCAAAAATATCAGCACGCATCTCCGGGTTATCTGCTTTGTTAACTGCAAGTATGACCGGTTTACCAGATTGGTAAAGTAAGCGTGCAACGTTCTCATCACCTTCTGTTACGCCTTCACGTACACTGGTAATAAAGACAATAATATCAGCTTCTTCCATTGCAACTTGAGCCTGCAATTTAATTTGGCTCATAAATGGTTCATCCTTTAAATCAATTCCACCTGTATCGATGATATCAAATGTACGGCCTAACCATTCACCTTCAGCATAAATTCGGTCTCTCGTCACTCCAGGAATATCTTCAACGATGGAAATCCTTTCTCCCGCAAGACGATTAAAAATAGTCGATTTTCCGACGTTTGGTCTTCCTACAATAGCAATAACAGGATTCGGCATTTTCATCACTCCTAAATTTTATTTAATCCATAAAAAAGGACATGGATAGACATCCATGTCCTATCAGCATTTTGTTTATTCGTTATCTTGCAAGTCTTTTAGTTGTTCTCCAAGAACATCACCTAATGTAAATGATGAGTCAGACTCATCTTCATAAGACCCTGTATACTCTTCTACAGTTTCAGATGACGCTTCCTCTTCTTTTTGAGCTTGCAAAGCTTTGATGCTCAGTGATAGACGGTGTTCTTCTGGTTTAACATCTAACACTTTCACTTCAATTTCTTGGCCTTCTTCTAGAACTTCATGAGGCGTTGCAATATGTTGGTGAGAAATTTGAGAAATATGAACTAATCCTTCTACACCTGGGAATACTTCAACAAACGCACCAAAACTAGTTAAACGTTTAACAGTTCCTGTTAAAACAGAGTCAACAGCTGCTTTTTCTTCAACTAATTCCCATGGTCCTGGTAGTGTATCCTTGATACTTAATGATACACGGCCACGTTCTTTATCTACTGATAATACTTTAACTGTTACTTTTTCGCCGATCGTTAACACATCACCTGGGTTGTTCACATGTTCGTGAGCAATTTGAGAGATATGAACAAGTCCATCAACGCCACCAAGGTCAATAAATGCACCAAAGTTTGTTAGACGAGCAACTGTTCCTTCTAGTGTGTCCCCTTCAGCTAAGTTAGACATTACTTCTTCTCTCATTGTTTCTTTTTCAGCTTCAACAACTGCTTTGTGAGATAGGATTAAACGATTTTCGCTTGGCTCCAATTCAACAATTTTGAATGTCATTGTTTTTCCTTTGTAGCTAGAGAAATCTTCTACAAAGTATTCTTCTACCATTGATGCCGGTACGAAACCACGAACACCAACATCAACAACTAAACCACCTTTAACAACTTCTTTAACAGGTGCTTCAATGTACTCATTGTTGTCATATTTTTCTTGAATGTCTTTCCAAACTTTTTTAGCATCTAGACGACGTTTCGATAATAAGAAGCTACCATTTTCTTTGTCTTTAATTTGTTTAATAACGACTAAGTCAACAACATCGCCAACATTAATCACTTCTTTAATGTCATCAAATGGTTTCGCAGATAGCTCTTTGTAAGGAATAACACCTTCTACGCCTCGTCCGCTAATACCAACAATCGCTTGGTTATCTTCAATTGTTAGGACTTCTCCTTGAACCGTATCTCCAACTTCAAGTGGTGGATATGCGTCCAACATTTGATCCATCGTTACTAATTCTTCTTCATTTGCTTGTGAATGCTCTTTAAAATCTGCCATATGCCTATTCCTCCTAGTATCATTCTTACGCAAGTTTATCCGCCCAAAATTCCAAACAGACAAACAGTTGAAAACGTATAACCATATAGAATCATTTTAACATTTTCTTTATATATCGTCCAGTAATGTCGAATTTAGAACCGTCTTTAGCAGGATTATTTTAGTTTTTTAATCTTTCTTTAGCCAATCTAAGAACTTCTTCAACAACTTGTTCAATTGTCAGGTGAGTTGAATCCAATTCAACTGCATCTTCAGCCTTTTTCAAAGGTGAGGCTGTACGATTTGAATCATAATGATCGCGTTCGATCAGCTCTTTCGTTAATTGTTCTAAGGAAACTGACATGCCTTTGTCAATTGACTCTTTATAACGTCTTAGTGCACGTTCTTCTGCAGATGCGATCAGGAAAACCTTCAAATCAGCTGCTGGTAAAACAACCGTTCCGATGTCACGACCATCCATCACAATTTCTCCTGTTTCAGCAATGTGTTGCTGGCGTGCAACCATTTCCGCTCTTACCTTTTCATGAGAAGAAACTAAGCTCACATTTTGAGTGACATCTTTTTCTCTAATTCGGTCAGTAACATCTTCTCCGTTAACAAAGACTTTTTGTTGGTCTCCCTCATATGAGAAAGTAATCTCAATTGTATTTAATAGAGAGACTAATGCCGCTTCGTCCTCTAATACTAACTCAGCTTTTAATGCTGCATAAGTCAACGAACGATACATTGCTCCTGTATCGAGGTAGATAAAGCCAAGATGACTAGCTACTTTTTTAGCGATGGTACTTTTACCGGCAGATGCCGGTCCATCAATTGCAATACTGAAATTTTCCAAGGTTTTCCTCCAAATAGTGATATAGTTACTCAAAAACCAAGGTCTGCGTTAAACGCAGACCTAAGGGAATTTCTATTATTTAACTTTTAAAACGACGCCAATTTCTGCTACTTCGCTCGTTAAGCCATTTGCTTCTTTTAATTCATCCAAAGTCATACCATGATTAACCGCAATACGATATAAATTATCGCCAGCTTTAATCGTATATGTATTTGAATAAACACCGTCATTAGGTTCTTCTTCCACTGGTGTTGATTCAACTGGTGGTGTTGCTTCTGATGAAGGAGTTGAACTTTCTGGTTTTTCTTCTGATTCAATTGGACGAGATTCAGATGATTGTTCGTCTACTGACTCAGATGAGGATACCGATTCTTCACTAGATTCCTCTTCTGAGGAAACCTGACTTCCTGATGACGACTGAGCTGATTGTGGTTTTTTAACCATTACTTGTTCAGCAGTCTGTGGTTCAGGATCTTTTTTAGTTTTTTCACTCCATGCATAAGTTGCAAACGGGATGACAAGTAAAGCGAGAAAGACAAATAGAATAACCTTATATAAAGGCGCTATTTCTTGTTTCTTATACTTTCTGGCAGAACGTGAATATTGACGGGTATTGTTACTCTCGTCTTCTCCAAAGCGTCTAGACCAAGGCTCTTCTTGATTTTTATTTTTCTTACTCATCCACTTTCCTCCTAAAACTTCATCGACCTTATTGTAGCACATTTAATCTACGAAAAAAGTTATTTTTTTAAATCAAACAGTTCTTTAATCAATTCTTTCCAATTTGTTAATGTTTCTTCTTGCTGACCAACTAAAACACTCTGACTAGACATTTCCTGTAATAAAAGCTGGTTATCCGGCTGACAATGCGAACAGCACCACTTTGGTTTCTCTTGGGTATCGTGTTCAAAATAACGCGAAATAATATCCCTTCGACACTGCTTCGCTTCAATAAACTGCTGCATGGCTTTTAATTGATTTGTTCGGATGAGTGTACGGTTTTCAACAAAGTCAAGAGCTTGGTCACTGGTCATCTGTTTATAGCGAATAATTTGCAACATGGCTTGATCAGCATCTGATAGATTAACTAGTTGAGAATCCCTCGTTTGAAGCAAGGTGTCCACTACACCCTTTGTTAAGTCTGTCTCAATCGTTTTTCTGTATTTAAAGGCCAAATCTGTATAGCTATATAACAAAGTAGCCATACTCTGTTTGCCATCTCGCCCCGCTCGACCAACCTCCTGAATATATTCTTCTACGGTATTAGGTAGGTGGTAATGAATAATACTGCGAATGTTCTCTTTGTTAATTCCCATTCCAAAAGCTGATGTCGCACAAATTACATCTAACTTATTACTCAGAAACTGCCTCTGGATGGTTGTCCTGTCTTCTGAGCTACGATCAGCATGATAGGTATCCACCTTAAGTTGTGTTCGTTCGCTAATTAACTGGCTAACGCTATCAGCTTGCTTTTTACTAGAAAAGTAAATAACCGCTGGCATCGGATAATCTGCCAGCAAACTTATAAGTTGATCATCCTTCTCTTGTGGATGAATTTCCATAATGTGATAAAAAATATTCGAGCGATTAGGGTCTGTTCGGTCTAACATAACATTATCCTTTAAGTGTAATGTTTCTTGAATATCATTAATCACCGTTCGAGGCGCTGTTGCTGTTAGCGCAAGGGTGCGTGGATAAGCGAGTTTGCTTCGAACATCTCCTAAAAACAAATAATCCGGTCTAAAATCTTGTCCCCACTGGGAGATACAATGCGCCTCATCAACGACAAACAACCCAATTTTAATTTCACTCAGTAATGACATAAAATAAGAGGACTGTAACATTTCTGGTGATACAAACAAAAACTTATATTGACCTAAATGTTGTTCAATATAGTGGCGTTCTGGACGAGATAGCATACTATTAAGGGCTGCTGTTCGTTTCTCTCCTGCTAATCGCATCTGAGCAACTTGATTATCCATGAGTGATAATAAAGGTGAAACAATTAGAACCATCCCGTCTAACATATAGCCAGTAAATTGATAGATAAGTGATTTCCCTGTTCCAGTTGGAAGAACTGAAATAACATTTTTGCCTTTAAGTAATGCTTGAATCGCTTCTTTTTGCCCTGTTTTAAAGTGGTCAAAACCAAACCGTTCGGTTAAGATGACTTCAAGATTTAGTTCTTCCACACTAGTCCTCCTCCATTCATAATTTGCATCAAACGATTTTCAAAAAAACTAATCTTCGGAAAATGGCTTTGAATCGCTTGATGATCCAAAGCTAGACCCTCACTGTTTGCTTGAGCCACAAAGGTCATCATCTCAGCTGTTAAAATTTTATCGAATGGAAAATGACGATACAAAATCGCAATTTCTGATAGATGATCATTTATTGTTGAAGCTTTTAAGTCTCTCATATGAGCAATTCTATCCAATGGATGACCCGCCATCCATAATACATATGTATCCCTTGTACTTGGCGGACATAATCGCCCTTCTAAGGATAATTGCTGATAGATGTGAAAGATGAGTGGGAAGCTGTGTTCTTTAAGCGAAACAGCATCCATTAGCCTTAACCAATCTTGATGCCAAGCCATTAAAATTTCAGTTTCTTCTAAACCAGTTAATAACGAAAGCTGATTTGCTGTTTTTCGACTAAGCTTATTCCCTTCAAATTGGCAAACGAATAGTCCTGCCTGAAGTCCTTCAACCTCTTCCAACAATCGAAGGAGTTCATGTCCAAGTTTCTTTGCTAGTACATCTTTTTCGAGTTGCTGTTCTTTAATATAGCTTTTAAGCCAACTTTGCTCTGTTAATCGTAATTGCAGAGGCACGTAGTGGTTATTTTTATGAGCTGATTCTGATGAAACTTGAATCAAGAATAAAAAACGACTTTTAAATTGTGGTAAAATTAAAGCATGTCTCATCTGACCGCTTTCTATAATTCTAGTATGGTCTCTGAAAAAATCCTGACAAAGATTTTGACCCGTTTGTGTTAATAGAAGACCGTCAGTTGTTGATGTTAATAAGCCAACTTGTTCAAAATAATTAAGCTTATTTTCAAAACTATCACGTTTCAATTTACCTAATAAACCATAGTAAGGCGCCAATTGATAACGGATGGCTTGTAACATGACGGATACAGTTCGCTTGCCAGATAAAATATGGTAAAGTGAATTTATTTTTCTAGGCTCTTTCATTGAAAAAATATCTAAAAACAGATAATCTAAATATGTGAGTTCCACAATTGCACCTACCTCTATACAGAAAGTTGTGTTCTTATGCATTATACCAAAATTAACAAGGAAAGTTGTATTGCTTGCGGATTATGCCAATTAATAGCGCCAGATTTATATGAGTACGATCAAGATGGCATCGCTTATACAAAAAAAGACGACAATAAAGGCATTATTGCTGTCGAAAACGATGAACTAGACGTATTCAAAAAAGCATATACGAGTTGCCCAACTGGCGCAATTCTTCGTTCTAATACGCCTTTTGAATAATAAAAAATGAGGTTGGAAAAAATCCAACCTCATTTTTGTTATTCATTATCCTAATTAGTCATGCAATTTTTTACTTAACCGTCAGCATTTTATTTTGTTTAACAAGCCAAGGTCGCAATTTAGGCAGCACCATTAAGAAAACAATACTAATAATCGTTCCTTTTACCAAATTAAAGGGTACAACACCTGCTAAAATGTATTCTGTTATGTTCCCGACGCTAAAGTTCAAAATCTTCAAATATAAAGGTGTAATGATATACAGATTAGCAATCGACAGAACGACTGTTAATGAGAGTGTTCCCAATAAAAATGCTACAATCGCACTTTTTTGACTCTTCGATTTTTTAAGCAACCAGTAAGCTGGGAAACAGTATGCTAGTGTTGCAATGAAACTTGCAAAATCACCAATCGGATAGCCCATATCCCCGCCAGTTTGAATATAATGTAAGATGGACCGTATTAAGGTCGACATAACGCCACCAACCGGGCCGTACAATAGAAATGATAGTAAGATCGGTAAATCACTAAAATCTACTTTCAAATAAGAAAAAGCGGGTATAACAGGAAATGCAATAAACATTAAAAC
Organism: Jeotgalibaca arthritidis; assembly: GCF_011100465.1. Classification (NCBI taxonomy): domain Bacteria; kingdom Bacillati; phylum Bacillota; class Bacilli; order Lactobacillales; family Carnobacteriaceae; genus Jeotgalibaca; species Jeotgalibaca arthritidis. The sequence goes on along the minus strand of NZ_CP049740.1, from coordinate 2,071,804 downwards.
AAATCCTAATGCACCAAATAATGAAATACCAACTAAACGATGTGTGTTACCTTTCAACATATGAATTCCTCCTGCGAAACTATCTCAGAGAATCCGTTTCTAAGACAACAAAAAAGACCTATTTCACCCTGTCTTCTAAAAAAGGTAGAAATGGCCCTTTGATGACTTGCATATCAAAGAAACATTATCTTCTTCCATCCAGACTATACTGTCGGTACTGGAATTTCACCAGTTCAACTTTTATCAAAACTGATAAAAGCTCGTGGACTCTAACCACCGGTCGGGAATTTCACCCTGCCCTGAAGACGTTTCATATTTTATTTATTTTTTATAGTTTCACTATACGTTATTGTGAATAAATAGTCAAACATTATTTTTAATTTGAAGTATTTTTTTCGTTATCGTAGAGTTCTTCCGCATACGGAAGTGTCACAATAAAAGTCGTTCCCTCATCCTGAACGCTGTCAACTGTCACATGACCTTTATGTTCATAAATAATCGAATGAACGAGAGACAGTCCAATACCGGAGCCATTGCTTGGTCTTGACCTGGCCTTATCATCTTTATAAAATCGCTCAAAAATAAAAGGAATACTCTCTTGTGTAATACCAATCCCATTATCAGATACTTTTATCAATACCTTGTCCAAGACATCATCCAAATGAACATGGATACGAATAAATCGTTTATCTCTGGCTTCTGGATCTGCAGAATAGCGGATGGCATTATCAATCAAATTATAAAAAACATGGTGCATTTTTTCTTCATCACATAATAAATACTCTAAGTTATTTTCAATTTCAACAGAAAAATCAATCTGCTCTTTCTCCAATTTATCCTTAAAACGATGATGAAGACGATCAAAAAAGTCATGCAATTGAACCATTTCATAATTCAAATGGACATAACCAGCCTTTATTCTGGAAAGATCTAGCAAGCTATCTATGGTCAAGCTCATTTCTGTTGCCTCATCATAAATAATTTTTGCCATTTCATTCTTTTCTTCAACACTCTCGGCGATATTATCAAGAATTGCCTCGCTATAGCCTTTAATCGTTGATAAAGGTGTTCTAAAATCATGAGAAACATTTGTAATTAATTCTTCTCTCATCGATATTAGCTGTTTAGCATAGGTGACATCTTCGATAAGTAATAAAATACCGTAAACACTATCTGAATTAGCTGATAACAAGGTTGAAAAACGAATATCAAAAATCTTTTGATTGTTTTGTAGTTCCATTCGTTGCCCTGCCTTATTGTTAAAGCAGTCTTCAATAATAGAATGGAACCTATCATCAATACCATCATCATTTAATTGGTCGGTCTTAATAAAAGAAGCATAATAGTGTTGTCCTAAACTATTCATCATTTTGACGGTCTTTTCGACATCAATAAAAATGACACCAATATTTAATGACTCATAAATGTGCTGTAGCAGTTCTTTTTCTTGTGTATTCATAATGGTACTTGCTTCCAATGCTTTACCCAGTTTGCTGACTGAGCTAGCTAAATTACCAATTTCATCATTAGTTTTGACTGAAATACGTGATTCAAAATTATTTTCTGAGTACTGAAACGCAGCTTCCGTTACTTCTTTAATGGGTTTTTGAATTTTCCGGTACTGAAAATGATAAACATAGGAAAAAACTGCTAGAAAGAGTAGCAAAATAATTAAAAACAACTTTTGATTGTTGTTAATAAAAGTATAGTAGGCGCCAACACTTTTTGATAGGACTAGTATATTGCCGTTTTCAATAAAACTAACTGATACAAAAAAAGAATATTTACGATTAGAGTGTTTCTT